>CBIHQF010000036.1:0-13903 GCA_966211665.1 uncultured Pseudomonas sp.
GCAAGCGCCTGCTTCGATCATGCGCTTGGCCAGCAGGTAGGTGGCTTCCGGGTTGCCGAAGCCGGCGTCGATGTCGGCGATGATCGGTACGATGTGGGTTTCGTAGTTGTCGATCTGGTTCTGGATCTCAGCGGCCTTGGCGTTGTCGCCGGCGGCGCGGGCGGCGTCCAGCGCGGTGAACAGCAGATCCAGCTCGCGGGAGTCGGCCTGACGCAGGAAGGTGTAGAGCTCTTCGATCAGGTCGGAGACCGCGGTTTTCTCATGCATCGACTGGTCCGGCAGTGGGCCGAAGTCGGAGCGCAGGGCGGCGACCATCCAGCCGGACAGGTAGAGGTAGCGCTTGTTGGTGGTCTTCAGGTGCTTCTTGATCGAGATCAGCTTCTGCTGCCCGATGAAACCATGCCAGCAGCCCAGGGACTGGGTGTAGACGGAGGAGTCGGCATCATACTCGGCCATGTCTTTGCGCATGATGTCGGCGGTGTATTGGGCGATTTGCAGACCGGTCTTGAAGCGGTTCTGAGCGCGCATACGAGCCACTGATTCCGGGTTGATAGCGCTCCAGCTGCTGCCGTAAGTCTCTTTCAGAGCGGCGACTGCCTTAATGTCGTTTTGATAAGCTGACATGGTCAATCCTTCAAAGTATGTGTTTGGTTGAGCACCGGCTTCCCCACTGACAGCCCATGTTGCCGGAGGTTGTTGTGGCTCACTGCAGAACGTCGAGAAATCGACTAAGACGGAATTGATCCGGGAGGAGGGTGGTGCGACAGACAGTTAGCTGATTACAGCGGCTGCAAACGAACGGGTCATTTGGCGTTTACCGGATCAAAGATGCCGTTGGACGACTCAGGTGGCTGTAACTTCTGCTGGCTGATGCTAAACGCTTCCCCGTCCCTCAGGACAACTTCGTTCCAGTCGCAATCTCATCGAACGGCCTTGTGGGCTTTACAACGCAAATCGGCTCGGACGGTAAGTTGGAGCGCGATTCGGAGGCCCTTAACGGAGCCTCTGATTAGCGGGAGCGGGGCCATGATGCCTCCGCTAAAAGTGTTCGTCAATTATTTTGTAGTGCTTTTTTGGTGACTACTACATAAGTAATTCGAGCGACCGAATGGTCAGTTCGGGAGCGCTTCAGTCGACCACTTCGACCTTGACCCGCAGGCTCGTATCTTCACGACCCTGGGTCGAACGGTGCTGCATGAAGCCGCCGTTATCGGACTGGCTTTGTTCGCTGACGCCGCCGAGCTCTATCCACTCGCCGAGCCGGCCGCTGACCCGGGTATCGGTGCTCTGGATGTCGATGCTGCCGGGGTTGGTCTGGCTCAAACGGTCGCGGTTGCTGCTGATGCTGATATGCACGAGCTCGCCGCTGAGGCTGGCGGTGACATAGAAACCGCGGGTCACGTTGCGGTATTGGGTGTTGCTGTAGGGTTGGCCGTAGGCATCGTGGCCGTAGCTGGTGAGGGGCACGCTCTGGCCGACCTGGATCAGCGCCGGATAGCCTTCGGTGGCTTGGACCTGCTGAGTGCCGCCGCTCCGGCTGTCGGTGCTGCGCCTGATGATGCGTACCTGATCGCGGCCCTGGACTTCACCGCGACCGATCTGCACTTCGGCATCGCCGCCGCTGATACTGCCGTCGACGCGGTAGCCGTTATCGTTGCTCTGGCTGGACTCACCGCTTTCGACGCTGATCAGCAGGCGTCGCGGCTGGGTATCCAATTGCGCCAGCAGGGCGCGCACTTCTTCGATTTTCGCCGGCGAGGCATTGACGATCAGTTGGTTGCCATAGGCATTGACCCGGCCTTCGTTGCCCAATACCGACTGCACCAGCGCCAGTACGTCATCGGCGGTACGGTAGTTGAGCGGCAGTATTTCGGTCGCCGCGCTAAGCGACAGGCTGTAGCCGAGCAGGGCGGTCGCGACCAGGGCTCGAAACTTCATAGCAGGAAACTCCGTAAGTCGGCGTCGGTGATGCTGGTATCCCAGGCTTGGTCGAATTGCGTCTGACGCATGCGTACGCGGGCCGCATCCCGATAGAGCGCATAGCCGGCGACCTGGCCCGGTTGCGGCAACAGCAGCAAGCCGCTGTCGTCGGCGAGCAGGAAAGTCAGCTCTTCACCAGGGTAGTCGGGGTTCAGCTTGCGCAGGTGCAAGTTGCTCGACAGTCGGCGCGAAAGGTTGAGCAGGCGGTGGCCCTCTTTCACCGCGCGGCTGGCGTCCCTCACCAGGATGCGTAGCTGATTGCGCGGGCTGGCCAGGAGGAAACGGGTGCAGGCCTCCTGCACGCTGCTGCGGTGATAGAGCCAGGGCTCCAGATCGTGGCTGTAGATGCACAGGCTGCGCTGCGCTTGTCGCAATAGGGCCAGGGCGTGGGCGCGGGCTTCGTCGGGGTGCTCGAAACGTTCCAGTTTCGTATGCGTACCGAGGTCGAAAGGCGCGGCTTCCGCAAGAGGGAGATCGCCGGCCAGGGTGTCGGGATTGTTTACCGCGAAACGCCCCGGCGATTGAAATTCGATGGCGGGAAGCTCAATGGGTTCGGGAGTCTCGGTCGGGTCGGGCGGGGCGTCGTGGTCGTTCATAGCAGCCTCATACAGCCTGGCGGGTTCGAGCGTTGCGCGGGGAAGCCTGGCTTCGCAGCGCCGCAACGGAATCGAGCCCGGCAACTACCTAACAGGCCGTTGAAAAACGTAGGCGAGGCAGCCGAGACAATACCGATGGCGGCCCCGCAAAAACAGGCGAGGAAGCGGACTGGGCTCGCACGCGAGTTTACGTGCTGTAAATGAGCATTCCGACTGGGCTCGTATCCGAGCCTGTTTTAACGCTGTATCGGCAACGCAGATAGTTTTTCAACAGCCTGCTAACTGTGACGGACCATATCTACATGGGGAATACCGGCATCGAGGTATTCGCCGCTGACGATGGCAAAGCCGAGTTTTTCATAGAAGGCGGTGGCTTGCACCTGGGCGCTGAGCATTTGCTGAGTCAGTCCGCGTTTTTCCGCTTCGGCGATCACCGCGTTGATCAGCGCCACCCCGACGTGGAGGCCGCGCCAATCCTTGAGCACCGAAACGCGACCGATATGGCCGTCGGGCAGCAGGCGCGCGGTGCCTATGGGGTAATCGCCTTCGTAGGCGAGAAAATGCACGGCTTCGGCATCTTCGGCATCCCATTCGAGTTCCGGGGGCACCGCTTGCTCGGCGATGAACACGGTTTCGCGAATACGCCGCAGCTCGGCATTGTCCTTCTGCCAATCGGCCAGGCGGATGTGAATCTCATTCATCGGCAAACTCCAGGCTGCCTTGTTTGACCAGTTCGACCAACAGGTTACGCCCTTCGTCGTCGACCAGCCATTGACCGAGGTTGGCGATATGCAGGGCATCGGCCGAACAGACCAGCTTCAGCAGCTCGCGCAGGGTGGCAGAGAGCAGGCGGCTCTGGCCGCTGGCGAACAACACCAGGTCGTCGCCCACTTCCGACCAGGCCATGCGGGCACTGGGGTTGCGAATCAGCACGGCGCCGTCTTCCAGGCTGCCGAGAAATACCTCTTCATCGATCTCGATGCCGGCGATTAGTTCAGGGTAGCGCGGCTCGGTCATGAACTGGCCGAACCAGGTCATCAACAGGCGCTCGTCGCTCATGTGCTCGTTCAACAACGCTTTGAGACGATCCAGGGCGTCGCGCTGGATTTGCGTGGGGTCATCGGTCGGTTGTGCGTCGGCATCGCTGTAGCGCTCTTCGTCGGGAAGGAACTGGCCGAGAAAGTCGGTGAAATGGGTGAGTACTTCGGCGGCGCTCGGCGCACGGAAGCCTACGGAATAAGTCATGCAATCGTCCTCAGCGGTACCACAGTGGGCCAGGAGCGGCGGCAAATAGAGCATGTCGCCGGGTTCCAGAACCCATTCTTCAGTTTTAGCGAATTCGGCGAGGATCTTCAGATCCGCGTGGGCCAGCAATGGGCTGTCGGAATTGCACATCTGGCCGATCTGCCAGCGGCGCTTGCCGAAGCCTTGCAGTAAAAATACGTCGTAATTGTCGAAGTGCGGACCGACGCCGCCGCCTGGCGCGGCGAAGCTGATCATTACGTCGTCGATGCGCCATTTGGGCAGAAACTTGAACTGTTCGAGCAGCTCGGCCACTTCCGGCACGAATTGATCGACGGCCTGCACCAGCAGGGTCCAGTCGCGCTCGGGCAGTGTGGCGAAGGTGTCTTCGGCGAAAGGCCCGCGTCGCAGCTCCCAGGGGCGCTCGCCATGCTCGATGACCAGGCGCGACTCCACTTCCTCTTCCAGGGCCAGGCCGGCCAGCTCATCGGGCGAGATCGGGCTTTCGAAGCTTGGCACGGCCTGGCGCACCAGCAGCGGTTTCTTCTGCCAGTAGTCGCGCATGAACTCACGTGCGCTGATGCCGCCCAGTAGTTGTAGCGGAGTATCAGGATTCATCGCTAAGCCCTTGTAGTAATTAAATACCCATAAATAAAAACGCCCGGCGCAGCCGGGCGTCTGGGAGGTCGACGCCGCTTAGATGCGCTTGGCCTGGGCGGCCGCGTTGCCGATGTAGCTGGCCGGGGTCAGCAGCTTCAGCTCGGCTTTGGCGGCTGCTGGCATATCCAGGCCGTCGATAAAGCTTTGCAGTGCCTCTGGGCTGATGCCTTTGCCGCGGGTCAGCTCTTTGAGCTTCTCGTAGGGGTTTTCGATGGCGTAACGGCGCATTACGGTCTGGATCGGCTCGGCGAGGACTTCCCAACAGGCGTCCAGGTCGGCGGCGATGCGCGCTTCGTTCAGCTCCAGCTTGCCGATGCCTTTGAGGCTGGCTTCGTAGGCGATAACGCTATGGGCGAAGCCGACGCCGAGGTTACGCAGCACGGTGGAGTCGGTCAGGTCGCGCTGCCAGCGGGAGATCGGCAGCTTGCTGGCCAGGTGCTGGAACAGTGCGTTGGCGATGCCCAGATTGCCTTCGGAGTTCTCGAAGTCGATCGGGTTGACCTTGTGCGGCATGGTCGATGAACCAATTTCGCCGGCGATGGTGCGCTGCTTGAAGTAGCCGAGGGAGATATAACCCCAGATATCGCGATCGAAGTCGATCAGGATGGTGTTGAAGCGGGCGATGGCATCGAACAGCTCGGCGATGTAATCGTGCGGTTCGATCTGCGTGGTGTAGGGGTTGAACTGCAGACCCAGATCGCCTTCGATGAACTGCTTGGCGTTGGCTTCCCAGTCGATCTGCGGATAGGCCGACAGGTGCGCGTTGTAGTTGCCCACCGCGCCGTTGATCTTGCCCAGCAGTGGCACGGCGGCTACTTGCGCGATCTGCCGCTCGAGGCGGTACACCACGTTGGCCAGTTCCTTGCCCAGGGTGGTCGGCGACGCCGGTTGACCATGGGTGCGCGAGAGCATCGGCACGTCGGCGAATTTGATCGCCAACTCGCGGATGGTTCCGGCGGTCTGGCGCATCAGCGGCAACAACACCGTGTCGCGGCCTTCGCGCAGCATCAAAGCGTGGGACAGGTTGTTGATGTCCTCGCTGGTGCAGGCGAAGTGGATGAATTCGCTGACCTTGTCCAGTTCCGGCATCTTGGCCGCCTGTTCCTTGAGCAGGTATTCCACGGCTTTCACGTCGTGGTTGGTGGTGCGCTCGATGTGCTTGACGCGCTCGGCGTGCTCGACCGCGAAATTCTCCGCCAGCTCGTTGAGGATGGCCTGGGCTTCTGCGGAGAAGGGCGCCACTTCGCTGATGCCCTCGTGGGCGGCCAGGCGCTGCAGCCAGCGCACTTCTACCAGCACGCGGAAACGGATCAGGCCGTACTCGCTGAAGATCGGGCGCAAGGCGCTGGTTTTGCCGGCGTAGCGGCCGTCGATGGGTGAAACCGCGGTGAGCGAGGAAAGCTGCATAAGAGGGCGTTCTCGGACAATCGGCTGGTGAAAAGGGGCGCGTATCATACACGAAATCGAGGCAAAACCGCGATTGCGATCGCCGCTCAGCGGGCCGGTCGCGCGATCGCCAACAAGCTGGCGCTGAAAATCAGCGCCGCGCCTATCAGCGAGCTCAGGTTCGGCGTTTCGCCCCAGCGCAGCCAGGCGATCAGGCCGGCGAATACGATGGCGAGATAGGCGAAAGGGCCGATCAGCCCCGGCGGCGCCAGGCTATAGGCTTTGGACATGATGATCTGGCTGGCGGTGGCCAGCAGGCCGATGATCAGTAGCAGCTTGAGATCCTGTTGCGTCACCGGTTGCCAGGTCCAGGCCAGCGGTATTGCCGAGATCAAGGCGCTGAACAGGGAAAAATAGAACACCATACGAAAGGCTGGCTCGGTGTCGCTCATCTCGCGAATCGAGACGAAGGCGAAGGCCGCCAGAATGCTCGCGGCCATCCCCACCAGCGCCTGGCTGTCGAACAGTGCGGCGGACGGTTTGGCCACTAGCAATACGCCGATCAGGCCGACGCCCGTGGTAATCAGCATGCGCTTGCTGACCGGCTCTTTCAGCCACCACCAGGCGATCAATGGCGTGAATACCGGCGCCGAGTAGGTGAACAGCATGGCGTCGGCCAGCGGCAGGTGGGCGATGGCGTAAAAGAAGCAATACATCGCCGCCAGACCGAAGGCGGTGCGCCACAGGTGCGACTTGATTCGCGTGGTTTTCAGCGGCCGGATCCCCTGGAGCAGAATCAGCGGCAGAAAGAACAGCACGCCCACCAGATTGCGAAAGAACACCACCGATTCGTTATTGACGCTGCTCGACACCTCGCGGATGCCGACGCCCATCAGCGAAAACAACAAGGCGGAGAGCGCCAGCAAAGCGGCGCCCTGCAAGGGCTTGACCGGGCGCATGGTCGCGGCTCAGCCACGCATTAGCGGGTAGAGTTCCTTGAGCAGTTTTTTGCGGCTGAACACCAGTTGCCAGCGATGGCCGCCGAGCTGGCGCCACAGGCGAGCCGAGCGGATGCCGGCGAGCAACAGTGCGCGAATCTTCGAGGCATTGCTCGGCTGCTGCAGGTGGCGCATGTCGCCATGCACCTGGATGCGCTGGCGGAAAGTGCTGATGGTGTCTTCGTAGAGGCTGCCGCAGGCCGCGATGACGTTCTCGTGGGTCGGGCCGAAGTGTTCGACCTGGGATTGGATCTGATCGAGACGGCTGCCCATTATTTGCAGCAGGTCGCCGCGTTTGGCCAGTTGCCGTTCCAGGGCCAGCAACGCCAGGGCATAGCGCAGCGGTTCGCGTTGCAAACTGGTTGGGTCGCGCTCCAGCGAACTGACCAGGGCGCGATAGCCGTCGCGCAGATTGAGATCGTCGCCGCCATAGACTTCGAGGGTGTCTTTAGGGTCGCGTACCAGCAGGCTGCCGAGCATACAGCCCACCGCGGGTTCGCTGACTTGTCCGGTTCTGGCGACCTTATCGACCAGCACCGCGGACTCGAACACCGCGCCCAGCGCGACCAATTGTTCCTGCATCGGGTTCATGGCTGCTTGTCCTTGATTCGCCAGGCTTCGGCGGTTTCGATTACGCCGCCGCCGAGGCATATGTCGCCGTCGTAAAACACCACCGACTGCCCCGGCGTGACCGCACGCTGCGGCATGGCGAAGCTGGCGCGATAACCCGTGGCGGTTTTTTCCAGGGTGCACTGCTGGTCGCTCTGGCGGTAACGCACCTTGGCGGTCAATTGGCGTGGGCTGCTCAGATCGACCGGATTGACCCAGTAGATATTCGAGGCGAGCAGCGCGCTTGAGAACAACCAGGGGTGATCGTTGCCCTGGCCAACCACCAGCACGTTGCGTTGCAGGTCTTTCTGCAGCACATACCAGGGTTCGTCGCTGGCGTCTTTCAAGCCGCCGATCCCCAAGCCCTGACGCTGGCCGATGGTGTGGTACATCAGGCCGTGATGGCGGCCGATCACCTCGCCTTCGGTCGTTTCGATATCGCCCGGCTGGGCCGGCAGATACTGTTTGAGGAAGTCGCTGAAGCGTCGCTCGCCGATAAAGCAGATGCCGGTCGAGTCTTTCTTCTTCGCCGTGGCCAATTGGTATTTTTCGGCAATCGCCCGCACTTCGGGCTTTTCCAGTTCACCGACCGGGAACAGGGTCTTGGCGATCTGCTCGCCGCCCACGGCATGCAGGAAGTAGCTTTGATCCTTGTTCGGATCCAGCCCCTTGAGCAGTTCGGTGCGGCCATCGATGTCGCGACGGCGCACATAATGGCCGGTGGCGATCAGGTCGGCGCCGAGCATCAGGGCGTAGTCGAGAAAGGCTTTGAACTTGATCTCGCGGTTGCAGAGGATGTCCGGGTTAGGCGTGCGTCCGGCCTTGTATTCGGCCAGGAAGTGCTCGAACACGTTGTCCCAGTATTCGGCGGCGAAGTTGGCGGTATGCAGTTTGATACCGATCTTGTCGCACACGGCCTGGGCATCGGCCAGGTCGGCCATGGCGGTGCAGTATTCGGTGCCGTCGTCTTCGTCCCAGTTCTTCATGAACAGGCCTTCGACCCGATAGCCCTGCTCGAGCAACAGCAAGGCGGACACTGAAGAGTCGACGCCGCCGGACATGCCGACGATTACGCGCGTTGTGCTTGGATCTGGCATGGGTGCGATATGCATAGGCTGAAAAAGGAGGCGATTCTAGCAGGGCTGGTGGCTTTGCCGCGAGAAACCGGCTGGCCAAAAACTCCGGGCATTTTGCCGGGTGCGTAGCGCTTCGATAGATTTGCTAGTCGCGAATCAGGGTTAGCGGAAATTGATCGCCTTGCAGGTAGTCGTCGATGCAGCGCAGGACCAATTCGCTGCGCCAGCGCTCCGGTTGACTGATCAGCTCGTCGCGGCTCAGCCAGCACGGGCCGATGATGCCTTCATCGAACGCGAGTTCGGGGTGCTGGCGTAATGCCTTGGCGGCAAAGCAGACACGCTGGTAGGTGACGCCGTTGCTGGGGGCGGTATAAAGGTAGATACCCGTTACACCTGTGAGTTCGACATCCCAGCCGGTTTCCTCGAGCGTTTCGCGTAACGCCGCCTGCATGAGACTTTCGTCTGCTTCCAAGTGGCCCGCGGGCTGGTTAAATACGGCGCGGCCATCGGCCATTTCCTCGACCAGCAGAAAGCGACCCTGGTCTTCGATAATGGTGGCGACGGTGACGTGTGGGGTAAAGCGCATGTTGACTCCTTGAAAGGGCGGGCAAAGTCGGTATTTTGTGTTGTTCGATTGCAATGCCGGCAATCGGCGATCGAGCTGCTAGGCTGAAAGCGTCTTGCCGGCATGCCGATGTAGTGTTGTTGTAGTTTGACTACAAGGCATCATTGGCGTTTAGCTACATGCCCTTGTAATGGGCTATCGAAGTGTTTATTCGCGGAAAAGTGCGTGACTTTTTGTAGAAAAACTACAAAAATGGCGCGCCTTTCCGAGACCCAAAAGATCTATCCCACCGCCTCATTTGCGGTGGGATGTCAGACCACGAGAACAACGGAGTCCAGCATGGGATACCAAAAGATCCAGGTGCCAGCAACCGGTGACAAAATCACCGTTAATGCCGATATGTCGCTTAATGTACCGAACAATCCGATCATTCCTTTTATCGAGGGTGATGGTATCGGTGTCGATATCAGTCCGGTGATGATCAAGGTCGTGGATGCGGCCGTGGAAAAAGCCTATGGCGGCGAGCGCAAGATTTCCTGGATGGAAGTTTATGCGGGCGAGAAGGCCACTCAGGTTTATGACCAGGATACCTGGCTGCCGCAAGAGACCCTCGACGCGGTCAAGGACTACGTCGTTTCCATCAAAGGCCCGTTGACCACTCCGGTCGGGGGCGGCATCCGTTCGCTGAACGTTGCTCTGCGTCAGCAGCTCGATCTGTACGTTTGCCTGCGTCCGGTGCGCTGGTTCGAAGGTGTGCCCAGTCCGGTTAAGAAGCCTGGCGACGTCGACATGACCATCTTCCGCGAAAACTCGGAAGACATTTATGCCGGTATCGAATGGAAAGCCGGCTCGCCGGAAGCGGACAAGGTGATCAAATTCCTCAAAGAGGAAATGGGCGTTACCAAGATCCGTTTCGACGAGAACTGCGGCATCGGCGTCAAGCCGGTTTCCAAAGAAGGCACCAAGCGCCTGGCACGCAAGGCATTGCAGTATGTGGTCGATAACGACCGCGACTCGCTGACCATCGTGCACAAAGGCAACATCATGAAGTTCACCGAAGGTGCCTTCAAAGAGTGGGCCTACGAAATTGCCGCTGAGGAATTCGGCGCAACCCTGCTCGACGGCGGCCCTTGGATGCAGTTCAAGAACCCGAAAACCGGCAAGAACATCATCGTCAAAGACGCCATCGCCGATGCCATGCTGCAGCAAATCCTGCTGCGCCCGGCCGAGTACGATGTGATCGCCACGCTGAACCTGAACGGCGACTACCTCTCCGACGCCCTGGCGGCCGAAGTCGGTGGTATCGGTATCGCGCCTGGCGCCAACCTGTCCGATAGCATCGCCATGTTCGAGGCGACGCACGGTACTGCACCCAAGTACGCAGGCAAGGACCAGGTGAACCCGGGTTCGCTGATCCTGTCCGCCGAAATGATGTTGCGTCACATGGGCTGGGTCGAAGCGGCAGACTTGATTATCAAGGGCACTAACGGCGCGATTTCGGCCAAGACGGTGACCTATGATTTCGAGCGTCTGATGGACGGCGCCAAGCTGTTGTCCTGCTCGCAATTCGGCGATGCGATGATCTCTCACATGTGAGTCGATCAGCGGTAAAAAAAGGGCCGGTCAATTGACCGGCCTTTTTTTTGAACGAAACGTTCAATTCAGGCTTTAACTGCGGTGGTTTCTGGCTTACTAACTGAAGCCGGCGTTTCGGTGGTGGCCTGGAGCGCGCGGATATTCACGGCATGGAGTCCTTTAGGACCTTGAATTATATCGAAACTAACCGGCTGACCAGCTTTAAGGGTTTTATAGCCGTCCATCTGAATGGCTGAATAATGGGCGAATAGGTCCTCATCTTTCCCGTCAGCCAGAACGAATCCATAGCCTTTGGCGTTGTTGAACCACTTGACCTTACCGCTAACCATGCTGATCTCCCTCTGCAAAGGACCCCATCTCTGGAGTATCATCCACTTTGATTCCGCGCACACAACGATGTTGGACGAAAACGCGGAACCCCCTAAATACCCGGGGTGGGTACCCCTTGTTTGTAACACCGTTTTGCCGATAGTCAAGGCTATGCTGCAACTGGCTGCGAATCCGGTCAAATCGCTCTACTATCAGTGTTCGTCCAACCTACGATACCCTTTCAGCATGCATGCAAGTAGCCAGATTCGACTAACATTCAATCAGGATCGCCCAGCCACGCATGAGGACGATTCGTCCGGCGTTGCCGTACAGGAATCCAAGCCGGCGTTGCAGGCACCACCGCTGTATAAAGTGGTCATATTCAATGACGACTACACGCCAATGGATTTTGTGGTCGAGGTGCTAGAGGTATTTTTCAACCTTAACCGGGAGCTGGCGACCAAAATTATGCTTACCGTTCATACAGAGGGGCGGGCAGTTTGTGGATTGTTCACCCGTGACATCGCTGAAACCAAAGCGATGCAGGTAAATCAGTACGCGCGAGAGAGTCAGCATCCGCTACTCTGTGAAATAGAGAAGGACGGTTAACGCCGGCCGCTTGGGCATGAGGTGCAGCTATGTTAAATCGAGAGCTCGAAGTCACCCTCAACCTGGCCTTCAAGGAGGCTCGCACCAAGCGTCATGAATTTATGACGGTGGAGCATCTCCTTCTAGCGCTATTGGATAACGAGGCCGCGGCAAGCGTACTGCGTGCTTGTGGCGCCAACCTCGATAAGCTGCGGCATGATTTGCAGGAGTTCATCGACTCCACGACGCCGTTGATCCCGCAGCACGACGATGAGCGCGAAACCCAGCCGACCTTGGGTTTTCAGCGTGTACTACAGCGCGCGGTATTCCACGTGCAAAGCTCTGGCAAGCGTGAAGTGACTGGCGCCAACGTGCTGGTCGCGATCTTCAGCGAGCAGGAAAGCCAGGCCGTATTCTTGCTCAAGCAACAAAGCGTCGCGCGTATCGATGTAGTCAATTTCATCGCCCATGGCATCTCCAAGGTGCCGGGCCATGGCGGTCATTCGGAAGTCGAGCAGGAAATGCAGGACGAGGAAGGCGGCGAGTCTTCGGCATCCAGCAACCCCTTGGACGCCTACGCCAGCAACCTCAACGAAGTGGCCCGCCAGGGGCGCATCGATCCGTTGGTTGGCCGCGAGCAGGAAGTGGAGCGTGTCGCGCAGATTCTCGCGCGTCGGCGCAAGAACAACCCGCTGCTGGTCGGTGAAGCCGGGGTGGGTAAAACCGCGATCGCCGAAGGCCTGGCCAAGCGTATCGTGGACAACCAGGTGCCCGACCTGCTGGCCAGCAGCGTGGTGTATTCCCTGGACTTGGGCGCCTTGCTGGCCGGTACCAAATACCGTGGCGATTTCGAGAAGCGCCTGAAGGCGCTGCTCAACGAGTTGCGTAAGCGTCCACAGGCGATTCTGTTCATCGATGAAATCCACACGATAATCGGTGCTGGTGCCGCTTCGGGCGGAGTGATGGATGCGTCCAATCTGCTCAAGCCGATGTTGTCCTCGGGCGAAATCCGCTGCATCGGTTCGACCACCTTCCAGGAGTTCCGCGGGATTTTCGAGAAGGACCGGGCGCTGGCGCGGCGCTTCCAGAAGGTCGATGTCAGCGAGCCGTCGGTGGACGACACCTATGGCATCCTCAAGGGCCTGAAGGGGCGTTTCGAGCAGCACCATGGCATCGAGTACAGCGATGAGGCCTTACGCGCTGCGGCCGAGCTGGCGTCGCGCTATATCAACGATCGGCATATGCCCGATAAAGCCATCGACGTAATCGACGAGGCGGGCGCCTATCAGCGTTTGCAGCCCGAAGAGAAACGCGCCAAGCGCATCGATGTGGCCCAGGTCGAAGACATAGTGGCGAAAATCGCGCGCATTCCGCCGAAACACGTAAACAGTTCCGATAAAGAGCTGCTGCGTAATTTGGAGCGCGATCTCAAGCTCACGGTGTTCGGTCAGGATGCGGCGATCGATTCGCTGGCCACGGCGATCAAGCTGTCGCGTGCCGGCCTCAAGTCGCCCGACAAGCCCGTGGGTTCGTTCCTGTTTGCGGGGCCGACCGGCGTGGGTAAAACCGAGGCCGCTCGTCAGTTGGCCAAGGCCATGGGTATCGAGCTGGTGCGTTTCGATATGTCGGAGTATATGGAGCGGCATACCGTATCCCGCTTGATCGGCGCTCCCCCCGGCTATGTCGGTTTCGATCAGGGTGGTTTGCTGACCGAAGCGATCACCAAGATGCCGCATTGCGTGTTGTTGCTCGATGAGATCGAGAAGGCCCACCCGGAAGTCTTCAACCTGCTGCTGCAGGTGATGGATCACGGCACGCTGACCGATAACAATGGGCGCAAGGCGGATTTCCGCAATGTCATTCTGATCATGACCACCAATGCCGGCGCCGAAACAGCGGCGCGGGCGTCGATTGGTTTCACTCATCAGGACCACTCGTCCGATGCGATGGAAGTGATCAAGAAGAGCTTCTCGCCGGAGTTCCGCAACCGTCTGGACACCATTATCCAGTTCGGCCGTCTGAGCCATGAAGTGATCAAGAGTATCGTCGACAAGTTCCTCACCGAGCTGCAGGCGCAGCTCGAGGACAAGCGCGTCATGCTCGAGGTCAGCGATGCCGCGCGCAGCTGGTTGGCGGAGCAGGGTTACGACGTGCAGATGGGTGCCAGGCCGATGGCGCGTTTGATTCAGGACAGGATCAAGCGTCCGCTGGCGGAAGAAATTCTATTCGGCGAGTTGGCCGAGCATGGCGGTGTGGTGCATATCGATCTGGAAAACGGCGAGTTGACCTTCGATTTCG
>CBIHQF010000037.1:0-13881 GCA_966211665.1 uncultured Pseudomonas sp.
CAGCGTGGATTTCTGGCGCGAAGTGCAGCAGGTGGTCGCCGCCATCGTCGGCAACGAGCAGGGCAACAGCGTGGTGGTCAACCCGCAGGCCAGCATGCTGGTGGTGCGCGCCAACAGTGCCGACCAGGAAAACGTCGCGCGCTTTCTCGAACAGGCGCAGCGCAACCTGCAACGCCAGGTAATCCTGGAAACCAAGATTCTCGAAGTGGAATTGTCCGACGGCTTCCAGGCCGGCATCAGTTGGGACCAGCTGGGTGGCGATGTCAGCACCGCGCTGGACGGCGCGCTTTTGAGCGGGCCGAGCGGTATCGACGGGGTGTTCAGCGGGGTGCTCAGCCTCGGCGACTTCACCGGACTGATCCAGTTGCTGGAAACCCAGGGCGAGGTGCGGGTGCTGTCCAGCCCGCGGATTTCCACGCTGAACAACCAAAAAGCGGTGATCAAGGTCGGCACCGACGAGTTCTTCGTAACCGAAGTGTCGTCGAGCAGCAGCACCACCACCGCCGCCGGTATCACCGAGCCGACCCAGGACATCACTCTGACGCCGTTCTTCTCCGGCATCTCCCTGGACGTGACGCCGCAGATCGACCAGAACGACAACGTCACCCTGCATATCCGCCCCACGGTGAGCCGCGTGCGCGACCAGAACAAGGTCATCACCCTGGGCGACGACAACGTCTTCAATCTGCCGTTGGCGCTGTCCACCACCCGCCAGTCCGACTCCATCGTGCGCGCCCGCAGCGGCCAGGTGGTGGTGATCGGCGGCCTGTTGCAGAACAGCAGCGACAACACCGACGCCGAGATTCCTTGGGCCGGCAAGCTGCCGCTGGTCGGCAACCTGTTCAAGCAGCAGCGCAAGTCGTTGCTCAAGAGCGAGCTGGTGATCCTCGTGCGGCCGCAGGTGATCGCCGACGACGTCTGGCTCGACGAGTTGCGCAAGAGCGCCGAAACCTTCACGGAGCTGAGATAAGGCGATGTACCAAGCCTTCTTCGGTCTGGCTGAGAAGCCCTTCGCGCTGACCCCCAACACCGGCTTTCTGGTGCAGCTGGCGCCGTATCAGGCCTGCCTGAATCTGCTGCGCGTGGCGCTCGGCGAAGGCGAGGGCTTTATCAAGATCACCGGCGAGGTCGGCACCGGCAAAACCTTGCTGTGCCGCGCCCTGCTCAACGAACTCGACAATCAACGCTATCAGGTCGCCTACCTGCCCAACCCCGGCCTGACCCCGGCCGGCCTGCGTCAGGCTCTGGCGCGCGAACTGCACGTCACCGAGGCCGACGGCGCCACCGTGCTGGATGCGCTGCATCGGCGGCTGATCGAACTGGCCGCCGCCGGCAAAAGCACCGTGGTACTGATCGACGAGGCCCAGGCCCTGCCGCCGGAAACCCTGGAGGCCCTGCGCTTGCTGACCAACCTGGAAACCCAGCAAGCCAAGCTGTTGCAGGTGGTGCTGTTCGGCCAGCCGGAGCTGGACGAGACCCTGGCGCGTAACGAGTTCCGCCAGTTACGTCAGCGCATCACCTTTTCCTATCGCTTGCGCCCGCTGGATGTCAAAGACACCACCCGCTATTTGCAGGAGCGTCTGGCGGTGGCCGGCTACCGTGGCGAGCCGCTGTTTTCGCCGGCCGCGGTGCGCCGCCTGGTGCGTGGCAGCGGCGGTATTCCGCGCCTGCTCAACATCCTCGCGCACAAGGCGCTGATGGCGGCCTACGGCGAAGGCCGGCGCCAGGTCACCAGCAGCCATATCCGCCGCGCGCAACTGGATACCGAGGGCGCCGAGCCGTTTCTGCGGCGAGGGCCGAAGTGGTTGGGCTGGGGCCTGGCCGCCGGCAGTCTCGGTGTGCTGGCGCTGATCGGCGTCTGGCCCTGGTTGCTGGAATGGCGGGAGTTGCTGCCATGAGCCTGGTCAACGACATGCTGCGCGACCTCGAACAACGCCGCGCCGCGCCGACCGAGCGGCTGCAACTGGATGGCTTGTACGCCGTCGACGAAGCCGCGGCCGCGCGCCGCGAGCGCAACGAGCGGATCCGCCGCGGTTCGATCTGGTTTATGGCCGTGCTGCTGCTCGCGGTTCTGGTCGGCCTGATGATCGGCAAGGTGATGAGAACCTATGGGCCGCTCAAGCCAAGCGCCATCGCCGCACCTGTGCCGGTAACAGCGCCTGCGCCCGCACAATTGCTCGAGGTATTGCCGCAACACGATAGCCGTGGCCTGGTCCTGCAATTGCTGTTGGACCGCTCGGTCGGCTACCAACGCACCGAGGAAAGCGGCGCGGTCAGCTTGCGCTTGAGCGGTGTGCGGATGGACGGCGAAGCGCAGCGCGGGCAGGTCCGCCGCGAGGGCAATAGCCTGTCCTGGCGGGTCGAGTCGCGCGGCGACGATGTGCAGATATTGCTCGTCGGCTTGGCTGACAGCCTGGTGGTGCGCGACCGCCTGGAGCCGGCCGGCGACCGCTGGCTGCTATGGATCGAAGTGCCTCTGGGCGCGGCGCAGGCCGAGCTCGAAGAGCCAGCGGCGCTGGATCAACTGCCGGTGGCCAGCGCACCGGCCGAGCCCACGGCCGAGCCCACGGCCGAGGTCGCGGATTGGCTCAATGCCCCCGTCGCCCCCGCCGATGCCCCGGCCAGGCCCGCACCCGAGCAGGTGCTCGCTGCCGAGCCCGCTCCGCCTGAGCCGACTCCCGGTCCGCCGCAGGTGAGGATCGAACCCTACCGGGCGGACGCCCTGACCTTGGCGCGTCAGTCCTTGCAGGACGGCGATTACCCGGGCGCGATCCGCCAATTGGAAGCCTTGCAGGCCAGCCGCGGCAACGACCCACAAGTGACGCGCTGGCTGGCCCGCGCCTACCTGGGCGGCGGCGAACAGGCGCGTTTGCTCGAATGGCTGCCGGGCCGGCTCGATCTGATGCCCGAGGACAGCGAACTGCGTTTGCTGCTCGGACGGGCGCAATTACAGGCAGGCGACAGCCAGGGCGCGATCGCCACCCTGGAGCGCAACGCACCGCCGCTGGTGCGCGAGCCGACTTACCATGCTTTGCTCGCCGCCGCTTACCAGCAAACCGGGCAATGGCGCGAAAGCGCCGCGCTCTATCAGCGCCTGAGCGAGTTGCAGCCGCGGCAAGCCACTTGGCAGTTGGGGCTGGCGATCGCCCTGGAACAACTCGACCAACCCTCTTCGGCCGCCGGCCATTACCGCTTGGCCTTGCAAGGCACGGGGCTGGACGACAGCAGCCGGCGCTTCGCCAGTGAACGCGCAGCAGCGCTAGGAGACCGTTGATGGCCCAGGGAGACGTGCGGCAGAACAAACTGCGCCTCGGCGATTTGCTGATCCAGGCCGGCTTGATCGACGACAACCAGTTGCAGCAGGCCTTGCAGGAACAGAAGCGCAGCGGCTCCAAGCTCGGCCGCACGGTGGTCGACCTCGGCTTCATCGACGAGGTGCGCCTGCTCACCGCCTTGTCCGAGCAGCTGAAGATCCCCTTTATCGACCTCAAACACTTCAAGTTCGACAACACCCTGGTGCAGACCCTGCCCGAGGCGGTGGCGCGACGCTTCCGGGTGATCGTCCTGTCGCGCGAAGGCGGCGGCCTGCTGGTCGGCATGTCCGACCCGCTCGATCTGTTCGCCCTCGACGAGATGGAGCGCATCCTCAAGGTCCGGGTGCAGCCCGCGGTGGTGCGCGAGGCCGAGTTGCTGGCGACCCTGGACACCGTGTACCGGCGCACCAGCGAAATCGCCTCGATCGCCGGCGAGCTGGAAGGCGAACTCAAGGACAGCGACTTCGACCTGTCCAAACTCGGCGCCGACAACAACACCGAAGCGCCGGTGGTGCGCCTGCTGCAAACGCTGTTCGAAGACGCGGTGCAGATGAAAGCCTCGGACATCCATATCGAGCCCGACGAGGGCGTGGTGCGCATTCGCCAGCGTATCGACGGCGTGCTCAACGAACAGGTGATGAAGGAGGCGCGGGTCGCCTCGGCGCTGGTCATGCGCCTGAAGATCATGTCCGGCCTGGATATCTCGGAAAAGCGCCTGCCCCAGGACGGCCGCTTCAATATCCGCGTCAAGGGCCGCGCGATCGACGTGCGGGTGTCGACCATGCCGGTGCAGTTCGGCGAGTCGGTGGTGATGCGCTTGCTCGATCAGAGCGGCGGCGTCGCCAGCCTCGACGCCAGCGGCATGCCGGCGGATATGCTGGTGCGTTTCCGCCGCCTGTTGCAGCGGCCGTTCGGTCTGGTGCTGGTCACCGGCCCCACCGGTTCGGGTAAGACCACCACGCTGTATGCCGGGCTCGCCGAGCTGAACAGCCCGGAGAAGAAGATCATCACCGTGGAAGACCCGGTGGAATACCGCCTGCCGCGGGTCAACCAGGTGCAGGTCAACGCAAAGATCGACCTGAGCTTCGCCCGCGTGCTGCGCGCCGCCTTGCGTCAGGACCCGGACATCGTGCTGATCGGCGAGATGCGCGATCAGGAAACCGCCGAGATCGGCCTGCGCGCGGCGCTTACCGGTCACCTGGTGCTGTCCACCCTGCACACCAACGACGCCTTGACCTCGGCCATGCGCCTGGTCGATATGGGCGCCGAGCCGTTTCTGGTGGCCACCGCCTTGAATGCGGTATTGGCCCAGCGCCTGGTGCGCCGGGTGTGCGAAAACTGCATGGAGGAGCACGTTGCCGAACCACGGCAGATGGTCTGGCTGGAATCGCTCTACGGCAAGTCCCTGGCCGGGCGCAGCTTCAAGCGTGGTCGCGGCTGCCATCGCTGCCATAACACCGGCTATTCCGGGCGCGTCGGCGTCTACGAGCTGCTGGAGCTGGACGAAGGCATGATCGCCGCGCTGCGCCGCAACGACCCGCAAGCATTCGCCGAAGCCGCCCAGGCCAGCGCCAACTACCGGCCGCTGGCCGCTTGCGCCCTGGACTACGCCCTGGCCGGCGTCACCAGCATCGAGGAAGTGCTGAAAGTCTGCGCCACCCTGACCGACGAGGTGGTGGCCTGATGCATCCGGGTTACGGGAGCGGTGTAGGGTGGATGACGCTTTTTTCATCCACCATCGCAGTTGGTGGATGGGTGAAGCGTCAGCTACGCGCCCCGATCCACCCTACGTTGCTGCGGGGGCTGTTGCCATGAGCCAGTTCCGCTACACCGGCCGCGACGCCCAGGGCGGCAAGATCAGCGGTAGCCGCGAAAGCAGTTCGGCCGACAACCTGGCCAGCGAACTGCTGGCGGAAAAAATCACCCCGTTGCAGATCGAAGAACAGGCCGCCCAGGGCGACAGTGTCGATGTCATGGCGCTGCTCAAAGAAGCCCTGCGCAGCAAGAAAGTCGAGCTCGACGAACTGATCATCTTCTGCCGGCAGATGTACAGCCTGAGCAAGGCCGGGGTGCCGATCATCCGCGCCATCGGCGGCCTGGCCGAGTCGCACCGCAATCAGTATTTCCGCGAAGTGCTGCAAGAGGTGCGCGGCGACCTGGAAGGCGGCATGAGCATGGCGGTCTCGCTCAACGCCCACCCCAAGGTGTTCAACACCCTGTTTATCAGCATGATCAGCGTCGGCGAAAACACCGGCCAGCTCGATCAGGCGTTCAAGCAACTGTCCGGCTACCTGGAAATGGAGCGCGAGACGCGCAAGCGGATCAAGCAGGCCACCCGCTACCCGCTGTTCGTGATGTCGGCCATGGCGGTGGCGCTGGTGGTGATCAATATGTTCGTCATCCCGGCGTTCGCCAAGGTGTTCGAGCAGTTCCGCGCCGAACTGCCGCTGCCCACGCGCATCCTGATCGGCACCTCGCAGTTCTTTCAGGACTACTGGTGGCTGATGCTGATCGTCCTGGTCGGCGCCGTTTTCGCGTTTATCAAGTGGAAGGCAACCGACGCCGGAGCGCTCAAATGGGACCGGATCAAACTGCGCCTGCCGATCGTCGGCGGGGTGTTCGAGCGCATCGCCCTGGCCCGCTTCACCCGCACCTTCGCCATGATGTACCGCGCCGGCGTGCCGCTGCTGCAAACCCTGTCGATCAACAGCGCCACGGTCGGTAATCGCTATATCGGCACCGCCATCCTCGGTATGCGCGAGGGCGTGGAGCGCGGCGAAGCGCTGACCAGCACCGCCTCGGCCAGCGGCCTGTTCACCCCATTGGTGCTGCAAATGGTGGCGGTGGGCGAGGAAACCGGCGCCCTCGACGACCTGTTTATCGAAGTCGCGGATTTTTACGAGCAGGAAGTGGACTACGACCTCAAGCAACTGGCCGACGCCATCGAGCCGATTCTGATCGTGGCCATGGGCGTGCTGGTGCTGATCCTCGCGCTTGGCGTGTTTTTGCCGATGTGGGAGCTGTCCTCGGCGGCCCGGGGCGGGCGATGAGCCCGGATTATGGCGTCGACGATCAGGTGCGCCTGGCGCGGCGCTGGGGGCGGGCGATCAGCGGGCTGATCCTGCTAAGCCTGGCGCTGGCGATGGCCTGGAAGATCCTGCAGGTCAGCGAAGCGCGGGCCATGCAGGCTACGCGCGAACACTTGGCCGCCAGCCTCAACAGCCTGGCCGCCGAACATATCGCGAAAGACCGGGTGCTGGACCCGGCCTGGAGCAAAACGAATCCGTTCGTGCTGCTGCGTTGGCAGCAGAACGACTACTGCGGCGAACTGGCCGCAGGCGCCAAACCGCGCAGCGGCTGCTGGTACTGGCTGCCGGCTCAGGCCTGGGTGCTTTACCAGGCGCGGTTCAGCGACGGATGGTCATTGGGACAGGGTGAAATGCAGGCTTATCGGCTGGTGGTGCTCAATGGCGGAATGCCAACAGGGTCACATTTGCTGCAAGATGTAATCGCCCTCGAACTGGAAGTGGTACCTGCAGCGGAGTTGGCTGCGCAGGGCTGGTCAAGCAACTGAGGAGACACTATGCAGAATAAGAAGAGAAGCGCAGGTTTCACCATGATCGAGCTGGTGGTGGTGATCGCCATCCTCGGTATCCTCGCCGCCGTGGCGTTGCCGCGGTTTATGAATGCCACCAAGGACGCCCATCAAGCGGCCGTTAACGGTGTTTCCGGCGGCCTGGCTGCGGCTGTAATGCTGGTGCGTTCGCAATTTGAACTGAACCGCAACGGAGGTACGCAAGGTTGTACGGGAACTCCAGCGAACTGCCAGATCAATGTCCAGGGCTTCGGTAACGGCACCGTCGATGTAAATGCCAACGGCTTTCCAATCGGAACCAACGCCACTGGCACGCCCGCCGCAACGGCCACCGTGGACGCTGCCGCCTGCATTGAAATTTTTCAGAACGTGCTGCAAGGCTCCGCTCCTAGTGTCGGCACTGCTGCTACCAATGATTACGTCGCCACTGCCGCTGGAACCACCTGCACCTTTACCTACCAGGCTGATAGTGCTAACGATTTCATTACCTATAACGCTAACACTGGCGATGTAGCCGTTACCTTCAACTGATTGTTTACGCGAAGAGAGAGTAGTTCTTATGAAAAGACAACAGAGCGGTTTTACCCTGATCGAGCTGATTATGGTGATTGTGATCCTGGGCATTTTGGCGGCAGTGGCTTTGCCGCGGTTTGTGGATTTTGGGGGGCAGGCGCGTTCAGCAGCTGTCGATGGTGTTGCTGGAGGACTGCGCTCTGCGGCCTCAATAGCCCATGCCGCTCAATTGGCGGCGAATGGTGCATCTAACGATCCTGTAGTGATGGAGGGGGTTTCTATCACAATGATTGGTGGCTACCCGACAGCTGACGCCGCCGGAATTGTAGCTGCTGCCCAAGTACAAGGAATCGCTATCACCGGTGGTGGTGCAACAGCCGGCGCTACGATCACCTTTACTCCTGATGGTGGCAATGCCACTGACTGTCGAGTGATCTATACCGCAGGGAGCCCTGCCGTTGCTGGCCCACCTCCGGTTGCTGCGACTCCTGCGAATGTGGATGCAAATACCGACGGCTGCAATGATTAATGACTGGCATGGGCTCTCCGGCCCGAAAGTCAGTTCGGGAGTCACTCGGTACGTTGCCATTTGAATTCCGGGCTACAGGCGGCATGGCGGGCTTCACCCTGGTCGAGCTAATCATGGTCATCGTGATAATCGGCACGCTCGCCGCCGTAGTGGGGCCGCGCTTTTTCGATCGGCAGGTGTTCGATGAACGCCTGTTTTTCGAGGAAAGTCTGACCGCCGTGCGCTATGGGCAAAAGCTGGCGGTGGCCAGCGGCTGCCGGATTCGCGCCCGGGTCGATGCCGGTGGCTATGCGCTGTTCTACGCCTCGGCGTGCGGCACTGCGGCTGCCGGCGCTGCGGTCGGGCATCCGTCCGGTGGCGACTATGCCGCCGGCAATCCCCAGGCCGTTACGGTGGCGCCCGCCCTGGACGTCACCTTCGATTCCCTCGGCGCCGCCAGCGGCGCCGCCAATTCCACGACCTTCGGCGGCGCTTTTACGTTGAACGTGCATCCGGCCACCGGCTTTATCGAGACCACCCCATGAGCCGGGTCAGTACGCTATTCCGTAGGTTGGCGTTGAGCCTGCGAAACCCAACAGGCCTTGCCGCGCAATTACCTGCCAAGCCCCGATCAACTTCGACTACTGCGCAACCGGCGTTGGGCTTCGCTGCGCTCAGCACCAACCTACTTGTCCGCTGCCGGACGCAGCGCGGCATGACCCTGGTCGAGCTGGTGATCACCATCGTGATTATCGGTATCGCTTCCGCGGCGCTGTTTTCGGCGATGGCGGCGATTACCGGGCGTTCGGCCGACCCCATGTTGCGCCAACAGAGCCTGGCGCTGGCCGAGGCCTATCTCGAGGCGATCAATACGCGGCCCTATGCCGAGTTGCCCGCGGCGGCCCAGGGCGCGGCGGCGCCGCAGGATATCGACGGCAACCCAATTCTCGGCGACTACCGGGTGGCGGTCGCGGTCGACGCTGCTGACGCCTTGAATGGCGTCGCCGCGACGCGCATCGATGTCACCGTCACCGACCCACAAGGACAAACCCTCGAACTCAGCGGCTGGCGCACCTGCTACGGGGAACCCGGATGCTGAGCCTCGCGCGCTATCCGGATCGCCGGCAAAGAGCCTTTACCCTGGTCGAGCTGGTGATGGTGATCGCCCTGGCGGGGCTGATCGCGGTGATGATCAGCACGGTAATGTCGCGGCCCATGCAGGGCTTCGTCGATCAGAGCCGTCGCGCGGAACTGGTCGATCTGGCATCCACCGCCCTGAACCGCATGACTCGCGATATTCGCCTGGCCGTGCCGAACTCGGTGCGGGTCGCCGGCACGACGCGCCTGGAGTTGCTGCGCAGCCCCGGCGGCGGTCGTTACCGGGCGAGTCTGGTCGATGGCGTGCGTCGCGATCCGCCGGCCTGCAACGCCGATCCCTGTGTGGTCGAGGTGCTTGGCCCGATGATCGGCGTCGAGGATTGGGATGAACTCAACTGGATGGTCATCTACAACATCGGCGGCACGGCAAGCGGCGATAACAGCTGGCCACCATTGAACGGCGCCGTATCGGTGATCAGCCCGCAGGTTTCCATA
The DNA here is from genome assembly GCA_966211665.1 of uncultured Pseudomonas sp. Taxonomy (GTDB): domain Bacteria; phylum Pseudomonadota; class Gammaproteobacteria; order Pseudomonadales; family Pseudomonadaceae; genus Aquipseudomonas. The sequence continues at coordinate 9,524 of CBIHQF010000037.1, forward strand.
AGCTATGCCGCGGGTAACCTTAGCCTCAGCGGTGGCGGTATCGATAGTTTCCGCTTCAAATACGCCTCGCCGCAGCACCGCTTCTTTCTCGCGGATAAGGTCGTCGGCTACCAGTGCAGCGGCGGCCGGATCGTCCGCGGCGAGTTCGCTTCCCTGGAGCTGCCAGGCGACTACGATTACAGCGGCGCCACACCGGTGGTCGATCATGTCGATTGCGCCAACAGCGGCTTCACTTATTCTCCCGGCACCAATATCCGTAGCGGTCTGGTGACGATCAAGCTGACATTGAGCCAGGACGGCGAAACCATCACCCTCCTGCAACAGGTCCATGTCGACAATGCGCCTTAATCCACGTGAGCAGGGCTTTGGCCTGGTGGCGGCGATGTTTCTGATCATCATCGTGGCGGCTGTTATCGCCACCATGGCGCGCCTGGCGGTGACTCAGAATGCCACGACCAGTTTGGCGATTCAGCAGGCGCGGGCCTATCAGGTCGCCCGCGCGGGGCTGGAATATGGCATCGCGCGGGTGCTCGCCGATGCGGCCTGCAGCGATTTCACCCTGGCCGGCTTCGCCGTGCAGATGAGTTGTGTGGCCACTAATGCGCCGGTGTTGGAAGAAGAGGGCAAGAGCAGCGCGACCATCTTCCATACGGTCGAAGCCACGGCGACCTTCGGCTCGCCCGCAAGCCCTGATTATGCCTACCGCAAGCTGACCGCCGTGGTGGAGAAACCATGAACGCGCATTTTCGGGGCTCAGCCCGACGCTATCGCTGGGCATTGTCGCTGCCAATCCTGCTGCTGGCCGATATGGCGTTTGCCGCGACCTATACCTTCAGGGATAACAACGCCACGCCCAGCGGCGGCGGAAGTTCAATCTGCTCCGGCAATTGGAGCAGTAGCGGCAGTGTGTTCACCTGTAATGGCACGCTCACTCTGGATGCAGGCGATGTACTGAGGGTGCGAACCAGCGCTAGCGAATCCCTTACCGATATCACCATAGTCGCCACCAGCATCAGCCTGAGCAGCAATACCATCGGTACTGCCGCGAAGAACATCAGCCTGCAAACCAGCTTCGGCAATATCACCGCCACGGGTACCAATAGCATCGCCGGCTCGGTGACCACCGCCAGCGGCGTAATCAATCTGGCGGGCACTGCGGTCAGTGGCTCGGTGAGCGGTAATAATACGGCCACCCTGAGCGGCGGCAGCGTTGGCGGTAACCTCACCATCGCCGGCAATATCAGCACCAACGGCACGGCCATCGCGGGCAACGTCGCCAGCAATTTCGGCATTATCAGCCTCACCGCCGGCAGCGTCGGCGGCGCCGTCAGCAGCGGCGGCTCGATCAACACCAACGGCACCCTGATCGACGGCAACCTGACCAGCAACAGCGGCACCGTCGATCTCAGCGGCGGCAGTGTCGGCGGTCTGGTGCGCAGCGGTTGCTGCAACGTCACCACCAATGGCACCGACCTATCGGCCGGCGCGCGCTCGGATTCCTCGGGCCTGAGCATTACCGGTGGCACCATCGCCGGCGACTTTTTCGCGGCGAACAACCCCGCGACCTTTTCCGGCGTGACCATGACCAGCGGTTCGGTCAGTGGCGCGAGCACCGTGACCTTCACCGACAGCACCGTGGGCGATGCGCAGAACAGCGTCAGCGTCACCTCCGTCAGCGGTCCGGTAACCCTGAACAACTCGACGGTGTACGGTGATCTGACCGCACCCGGTTACTCGACGATTTTCGTCAATAGCCCGAGCACGGTGATCGGTACCTGCGTACCCAACTCGACGCCGGCCAATGCCTGTTCGCCGGATAACGGTGCGATCACCGAGATACTGAGCTGGTCGCTGGATGAAAGCGACTGGACCGGGGCGGCCAACGAAGTTATCGACAGCTCGGGCAATGGCCTCAGCGGTACGGTGTTCAACGGCGCCAATACGGCGGACAGCGCGCCAGCATTGCCGACGCAGAACTCCTTGGGCACTTGCGCGTACGGCAGTTTCAACAGCGCGGCCAACCAGTACGTGCAGCGCGCCCATAACGACCTGCTGACCTTGCAGGACCGCTTCACCATCGGCCTGTGGGTCAAGCCGAACACCTTGCCGGCCTCGGGCTTGATGAGCATTCTGTCGAAGGACGAGAACTACGAGTTCCACCTCAAGCCCAATGGCACCGTCAACTGGTGGTGGCAGACCACCGGGCCCAACGCCACGCGCGAGTTCGACAGCAATGTCGCGCTGACGCCGGGGCAGTGGAGCCATGTGCTGATCCGCTTCGCACCGGGCGATCAGCGCATTTATATCAACGGCAACCTGGCCGGCCAGGCCAGTTTCAGCGGCACGCCGCGGGCCAATAGCGATCCCTTGCAGTTAGCCGCGGATCAGAATTTCGTCGGGCGCTATTTCAACGGTCAGTTGGACGAGTTGCGGATTTACAGCGGCGCACTCTCCGAGGCGGCGATCGACGACCTGGTGGCCGAGCGTCACCAATGCGAACTGACCCTGCAATGCTTCAACGACGACTTCGGCCGGGCCGGTCTGGGCGACGACTGGGCCGTCGCCAGTCGCGGCGCCACGGCTTTCACACCGACTATCGCCAGCGCGCGTATGCGCCTGACCAGCAACCAGGGTAACGTCGCCACTTCCTCGACCTTGCAGCGCCTGTTCCCCGCCGCGGGCAACTATATCCAGGTGCAGTTCAAGCACTACGCCTACAACGGCAGCGGCGCTGACGGCATCGCCGTGGTGCTTTCGGATGCCGGCGTCACCCCGCAACCGGGCGCCTTTGGCGGCCCCTTGGGTTATGGCACCCGCGGCGATGCGGCCAACCCTGGGTTTGCCGGCGGTTGGTTGGGTGTGGGTATCGACGAATACGGCAATTTCTCCACCGAAGGCGCTAGCCCCGACGACGGGCCGGGGCAGCGCCCCGACTCGGTGGCCATTCGCGGTTCAGGCTCAGAGTCGAGCGGTTATCGCTATATCGCCGGCACCCCGGCCGGGCTCAACCCGGCTGTCGATAACGCGGCCAGTAGCGCCGCCGCGCCTGGGCATACTTACCGCATTACCATGGATGGCCGCGTCGACGGCCAAGCCCTGGTGACCGTCGAGCGCGACAGCGGCGCCGGCTTCGTGGTGCTGCCCAACCTCGACGCGGTGAATGCCTTGGCCGCTTTCGGTCAAGCCGCGCTGCCGGAAAACTTCTACCTGTCGCTGACCGGCTCGACCGGCGGCTCGACCAATATCCACGAGCTGGACGATTTGCAGGTTTGCGCCACCACCATCAATCCAATCGGTCAGCAGGTGCATCATTTCGAGTTCGTCTACACCAACCCCGCACTCACCTGCAACCCGCATCCCCTTACGGTGCGCGCCTGCCGTAACGCTGATTGCAGTTCGCTCTACACCGACCCGGTAAGCGTCACGCTGGCGCCCAGCAGCGGTTGGAACGCAACAGGCAGCGCCACTATCACCAATGGCAATATCTTGGGGTTCGAGGGTGGCGTCGCCAACCTCAAATTGGGCCACTCGGTTGCGGAAGTGGTAACGGTCGGGGCTTTAGATTCGACCCCGCCTAAGGCGCCCAACAGCCAGACCATCTGCTCGACATCCAACTGCCAAATCACCTATGCGGACAGCGGCTTTCTGATCGATGTGCCCAACACCCTGGCGGCCAAGCCGACCCCATCGACCATCGCTGCGGTGAGGTCATCCGACGATAAACGAGTTTGTTTGCCGACCTTCGAGGGCGTGGAGCGCACAATCAGCTTCACTTCGGCATATACCAATCCAGTAACTGGCTCTCGGCCGGTGCTGGTAAGTGACGACAACAGCGCAGAGGCTAACACCCCTACAGGTATTGCCCTGAGCTTCGATGCAACCGGCCGAGCGCCTTTTTCCGTGCGTTACGAAGATGCCGGCTTGATAACCCTGAGCGCCAGTTATATCGGCAGCGAAGGCACGGGCGACGCCGGCGTTGCGCTTGTCGGTTCCGACACCTTTGTCAGCAAGCCCTATGGCTTGCTGCTGCAAACCAATACCAGCAGCTGCACCGACCCTGATATCACCTGCCCACTCTTCCCTGATGGCTTTGGTGTCCCTGGTGGTGTGCGCGCCGGCGACCCGTTCGACTTGCGCATATCGGCGGTAGCCTGGCAGAGCGATGGCGAGGCGCTGACCGCGGCGGAGCTGGCAGACAATCTGATCACGCCTAATTTCCAGATGGGCGATATCGGTCTGAGTAGCCTGGTGGTCGGTCCCAGTGGCGGCGTAAACGGCGTCGTCACGCCGGGCGACTACGACCATCTGCTGGGTGAAGTAACCACGGTGGCAACCGCTATTTCCGAGGTTGGCGTGTT
>CBIHQF010000038.1:0-13780 GCA_966211665.1 uncultured Pseudomonas sp.
TTACGGCGCGAACAAGGACTACATCGAGTCGAAAATCCCCCATGTGTCCTCGCTGCTCAATAGCGACTTCGATGCGGTGGTCGACAACGCCGACATCATCGTCCTGGGCAACAGCGACGAACACTTCGCCCCCCTGGCGCAGCAAACCCTGGAAAACAAGCAGGTGCTCGACCTGGTCGGCTTCATGCCGACGGCGTCGCGCGCAGGCAGCGAAGGTATTTGCTGGTAACACCCCCAGCGTGGCTTAACGACACGGAATGGCTCGACGGCTGGTTGTGCATTACGGCATCGACGACCGCCCCTGAGCCATGTCCGCGTGTTGACGGACAGGATTTATGGACAGGCTAAAATCACGCCTCCTCGAGGCCAGTGGCTGGCTTTTCTACCTCAGTATTCTGGGTGTATTGGCGCTAGCCCTACCCGCGTCGGTATTCGACCCGGAGTCGAGGAATTACCTGCTGCTGATCGGTGCGATAGGCATTTGGCGCTACTCCATGGGCGCCATTCACTTCGTGCGCGGCATGTTGTTTCTCTACCTGGTGTATCCGTACTACCGGCGCAAAGCCCGCTTGCTGGGCACTGCGGCCGACCCCTCGCACGTTTACCTGCTGGTCACCAGTTTTCGCATCGATGCGCTGACCACCGCCCAGGTATACCGCTCGGTGATCGAGGAAGCGATCGATTGCGGCTACCCGGCCACGGTGGTCTGTTCGATCGTCGAGATGTCCGACCAACTGTTGGTGCAAAGCCTGTGGGCCAAGCTGAACCCGCCGCCTCGGGTCAAGCTGGGTTTCGTGCGCATCGCCGGTACCGGTAAGCGCGACGGTTTGGCCTATGGCTTCCGGGCGATCTCGCGCTACCTGCCGGACGAGCGCGCGGTGGTCGCGGTGATCGATGGCGACACCGTGCTCGCCACCGGCGTGGTGCGCAAGACGGTGCCCTATTTCCACTTGTTCCCGGAAGTCGGCGGCCTCACCACCAACGAGTTCTGCGAAGTACGCGGCGGCTATGTGATGAGCGAGTGGCACAGCCTGCGTTTCGCCCAACGCCACCTGAACATGTGTTCGATGGCGCTGGGCAAGCGGGTGCTGACCATGACCGGGCGGATGTCGGTATTTCGCGCCAAGGTGGTCACCGACCCCGGTTTTATCGCCGACGTCGAAAGCGACCACCTGGACCACTGGCGCCTGGGCACTTTCCAGTTCCTCACCGGCGACGATAAATCCAGTTGGTACAGCTTGATGCGCCTGGGCTACGACACCTTCTACGTGCCCGATGCGGCGATCAATACGGTCGAGCACCCGCCGGAGAAGAGCTTCATCAAGGCCAGCCGCAAGCTGATGTTCCGCTGGTACGGCAACAACCTGCGGCAGAACTCCCGCGCCCTGGGCCTGGGCGTGCGGCGCCTCGGCTGGTTCACCAGCGTGGTGCTGTTCGACCAGCGCGTGTCGATGTGGACGTCGCTGCTCGGGCTGACGGTGGCGCTGATCGCCAGCCTCAAGTACGGCATCGCGCTGTTGTTGGTTTACCTGCTGTGGATCGGCCTGACCCGCCTGGCGCTGACCCTGTTGCTGGCCTGTAGCGGCCATCGCATAGGGCCGGCCTACCCGGCGATTCTTTATTACAACCAGATCGTCGGCGCGCTGGTGAAGATCTATGTGTTCTTCCGCCTCGACCGCCAATCCTGGACGCGCCAGGACACCAAGCTCGACCGTGGCCTGAAAAATTTTCAGCTGCGGTTCAACACCTGGTCGTCGCGCGCCATGACTTTTTCTGCCGCCAGTGTATTCGTCGCCGTGCTCTTAGCACTGGTGTGACCGGCCCCCTGATAGGAATTTGCAAACATGAATACAGCCGTAAACCTCAACATGGTTCATGAAGCCGAAGCTCAGCGCCAGCATGCCCGGGTCAAACTGCCCTGCGTGCTGCACTTCCAGGGGAAGCACCAGGAGCCGGCCGAAGTCCGCCTTACCGATCTATCCGCCGGCGGCTTCAGCTTCATCGCCGGCAAGGAAGGCCTGCAAGTCGGCGACTACCGCAAGGGCCGCCTGCAATTCCTCCTCGACGGCCTCGGTCTTAGCATCGATATCGAATTCCAGGTGCGCAGCGTCGACGACAACCACCGCGTCGGCTGCCAGCTGCACAGCCTCAAGCCAAGCGAGCAAGCGACCCTGCGCTACCTGATCAGCAACTACCTGGGCGGCGAGTTGATCAGCACCGGCGACCTGCTCAGCACCCTGCAACGCGACAATTTCACCAAGGCGCGCAAGAACAAGGCCGTCGCTGCCGGCATGGGCGCCCTCGGGCGCTTGCGCGCGGTCACCTTCAGCTTCGGCGTGCTGGTGGTCGGGGTTGCCGCATTCGCCACCATCGCCCACTCGCTGTACAACCTGTACTTCGTCACCCACGCCAAATCGGCCATGGTCAGCGTGCCCAGCCTGCAAGTGACCATGCCGCGCGAAGGCATGGTCAACAGCCTGCTCGGCGACGAGACCATAGTGGCGAAAGGCGCGCCCATCGCCTCGTTCTCGGCCTCGATGCTGGAGATGCTCAAGGGCCATCTGACCGAAGAGCAACTGACCCCCGGCAACGTCGAAGCGCTGTTCGGCAAACAGCTGCAGGGCACCCTCACCAGCCCCTGCAATTGCAAAGTCGCGCGCCAGCTGGTGGCCGACGGCCAATTCGCCAGCAAAGGCCAGACGATCTTCGAGCTGGTGCCGCAGGACACTCGCGCGAGCATCACCGCGAGCTTCCCCTATCGCGATCTCGACCGGGTCAAGCCGGGCACCCGCGCCAGCTTCCGCATCGCCGGCGAAGACGCCCCGCGTTACGGCACCGTCGTCAGCAGCAGCCTGCACGAGGGCGGCCTGTCGTCGGATATCCGCGTGGTCATCGAACCGGAACAGACCTTGCCCAGCACCCTGTCCAGCCAGCCGGTGGAAGTCACCCTCGACCGCGGCCCATCGCTCGACTGGATGATCGACACCGCCCTCGCGGCCGGGCTCTGAGGAGGGCAACGCAGTGTCGACTATCGACTCCCAGCGCCTTGCCGCGCCTTTGCTGGCCCTCTCGCTGGTCGCGCTTCTGCCCGGCTGCGCCGGCCTTCCCGACCAGCGTCTGGCCGCCGCCGCGTGGCCGCGCGGCGACACCGCCACCGCCGAACGGCATTTCCGCCAATTGGCGGAGCTCGGCTACGCCGACGCACAGATCGGCCTGGCCGACCTGCAGTTGGCCGGCGGCAGCCCGGAGGATCGCCGCAAAGCCGAAAAAACCTACCGACAGGCCCTGGCCATCGATGACAGCCCGCGCACCCGGGCGCGCCTGGGCAAATTGCTCGCGCGCAACCCCGAGGCCAGCCCCGCCGAGCGAGGCGAAGCCGCCGAGTTGCTCGAGCAGGCCCTGGCCCAGGGCGAACCGAGCAGCCTGCTGCCGCTGACGCTGCTCTACCTGCAATTTCCACAGGACTTTCCCCACGTGAACGTGCAGAACCGAATCGCCGCCTGGAAGCAGCAAGGCCACGCCGATGCCGATCTCGCGCAGATCATGCTGTATCGCGCCCAGGGCACCTACGACCAGCACATGGCCGAAATCGAAGGGATCTGCCAGGCGATGATCGAGCGGACCGATGTCTGTTACGTCGAGCTGGCGACCCTGTACCAGAAACAAGCCAACAGCGAGCGGCAGACCGCCCTGCTGGAGCGCCTCATGGCCGGCTACCAAAGTGGCGCCATCGCCGCGCAACGGGTCGACGAGGTCGCCCTGGTGCTGGCCGACGCCGAGTTGGGCAAGCCCGACCCGGAGAAAGCCCAGGAATTGCTCGAAGTCATAGCTCCGGACTATCCCGCGGCCTGGGTGAGCCTGGCGCGGCTGGTCTACGACTACCCCGGCCTCGGCGATATCGACACCCTGATGGGCTACCTGGAACAGGGCCGCGCCGCCGCATTGCCGCGCGCCGAGTTGCTGCTCGGGCGCCTCTACTACGAAGGCAAATTGCTCCCGCAGGACCCGCAGAAAGCCGAACAGCACCTGCGCAAAGCCGCCCCCAGCGAGCCGAGCGCCAACTACTTTCTCGGCCAGATCTACCTGCGCGGCTACCTCGGCGACATCTACCCGCAGCAAGCCCTCGACCACCTGCTCAGCGCCGCGCGCGAAGGACAGCTCAATGCCGACCAGGCGCTCGCCGGGATGTTCTCCCAAGGCAAAGGCATTCAGCCGGACCTGGTCAGCGCCTATGTCTTCAGCCAGTTGGCGCTACCCAAGAACACCCCGCAAACCACCGAACTGGCGCGCGATATCGCCGCGCGCCTGACGCCCGAACAACGCACCCGCGCCGAGCGGCTACTGAGCGAAGAACGCCAGTTGCGCGGCAGCGCCCTGCAGCAATCGGCGCCCTTGCAGGCGCGCAACCCATGAGCAAGGACCAACGAATGAAATTGAATCGCATTGCCAGCAGTCTCGGCATCGGCGTGTCGTTGCTCTCCGCGAGCTCGGTATGGGCGGTGCAGATGAGCGACGACAACTTCGGGGTCAACGTCAAGATCACCGTGCAATCGGAAGACGACCGCGACCTCGGCACCCGCGACGGCGGCGACATCAACGGCATCGGTCTGGACGTCCGCCCCTGGGTGTACGGCCAGCGCGGCGACTGGAGCGCCTTCGCCATGGGCCAGGCCGTGACCGCCACCGACATCATCGAAACCGACACCCTGGATTCCGGCGACAGCGATACCACCGAGAACAGCGATGTCAGCAACGATGGCCGGGTACCGGACAAAAGCTACCTCGCCCTGCGCGAATTCTGGATCGACTACGCCGGCCTCACCGACTACCCCGGCGAACACCTGCGACTTGGCCGCCAACGCCTGCGCAGCGAAGAAGGCACCTGGCGCGACAGCCATATCGAAGCCCTGAACTGGAGCTTCGACAGCACCTTGCTGCAGGCCCAGGCCGGCGTCGCCGAGCGCTTTTCCGATTACCGCAGCGACCTCGACGAACTGGCCCCGGAAGACGAGGATCGCCTGCACCTGTTCGCCGACCTCTCCCGGCAATGGCGGCCCGGCCATTGGCTCGGCGTCAAGGCGCACCACAGCCGCGACGACGGCGATCTGGCCGCCCCCGGCGAACCCGTCGACGAGCTGAGCAAGCGCTACACCGGCAACCTGACTTGGCTCGGCGTGCAGGCCGACGGCGACTTCTTCAACCCGCGCTCGACCCTGCCGCTCAATTACTGGGCGCAACTGACCTGGCTGACCGGCGACACCGATCAACTGCAACAGACGGTGATCGGTGACGAGCGCATCGCCAGCGGCTCGCGTAGCCGGGACGTCGACGCCTGGGCGCTCGACCTCGGCCTGCGCTACAGCCTCGACGATGCCTGGAAAATCGGCGGAGCCTATGCCCGCGGCAGTGGCGGCGGCGATGACGGCGAATCCGAGCAGTTCATGCAAACCGGGCTGGAGAGCAACCGCTCCAGCTTTACCGGCGCCCGCGCGCGCATGCACCGCTTCGGCGAAGCCTTCCGCGGCGAACTGAGCAACCTGCAAGTCGCCAGTGCGTTCGCCTCCTGGGCGCCGAACGAGGACTACGACGCGGCCCTGGCTTACCACCACTTCTGGCGGGTCGACGACAACCAGGAAATCGGCGACAGCGGCATCATCGCGCCGCTGCAGAACGGCGAGCGCGAGATCGGTCAGGAACTCGATCTGGTGCTTACCCGCTATTTCCGCCAGGGCCTGTTGCCCGCCGCGCTCAGCGAGGAGTTGGACGAAGGTTCGGCGCTACTGCGTTTTCGCGGTGGCCTGTTCAAGCCGGGCGATGCCTATACCAGCGATACCGATTCGCTGATGCACCGGGCCTTCGTCGATGTCATCTGGAGATTCTGAGGGCAGCGCCATGAACCGACAGCCAAGCAAATTCAAGCGCAACATCGCCGTGGGCCTCTTGTGCGGCGGCGTGCTGATGGGCGTCCTGCAATGCGCCTCGCCCTGGGTGCAGGCGCAGGAACGCCCCGACGCGGTGCAGACGCTCAAACACACCAGCGATTACACGGTCACCAGCGCGCCCATCGAGCCATTGCATCTGGACCCGCCGAGCCTGCCGAACCTCAGCGGTTACACCGCAGCCGCGGTCGAGGCCAAAATCGACCGCAGCCAACGCGGCACGGTAGCCGTGCGGCGCATGGTCCAGCAGGACGCCCTGAAGGACTTCATCGGCGGCGACGAGCGCCTGCGCGAATGGGTGACCCGTCAGCGCGGCATGCCCCATGCGATCTTTATCGAAGGCGGCTACGTGACCCCTGCGGACCTCGCCCGCAGTCTGTCGCAAGAGCAGTTTCGCGAAGTGACGCCAGGGGTCTATCTGGCCCGCTTGCCGATAGTCGTGGCCCAGGGCGCGACCTTGCACGTGGGTAAACAGGACAAGGAGCTGCGTTTGTCCCAGGAGCGCGGGGCGTTTCTGGTCAACGACGGCATGCTGTTCGTCACCGACAGCAAACTCACCGCCTGGCGCGAGGCCGAGGATGGCCCCGCGACCTTCCGCAAGCCCGACGAGTTCCGCCCCTTCCTGGTGTCCTGGGGCGGCAGCGAGCTGTACATCTCCAACAGCGTGGTCACCAGCCTGGGCTACGACACCAGTAAGTCCTACGGCATCTCCATCACCCAATACACTCCCGGCATGCACGAGCGCCTGCAACGCCCGGAGCCGACCGGCTGGTTGATCGACTCGCAGTTCATCGACCACTGGTACGGCTTCTACTGCTTCGAGGCCGAGAACGTGGTGATCAAGGGCAACACCTACCGCGACAACATCGTTTACGGCATCGACCCGCACGACCGCTCGCACGGCCTGATCATCGCCGAGAACGAGGTGTTCGGAACGAAGAAGAAGCACGGCATCATCATTTCCCGCGAGGTCAACGACAGCTGGATCATCAATAACAAGTCCTACGGCAACAAGCTCTCGGGCATCGTCCTCGACCGTAACAGCGTGCGCAACCTGGTGGCCTACAACGAGGTCTACGGCAACGACTCGGACGGCGTCACCATTTACGAAAGCCCGGACAACCTGCTGTGGGGCAACAAGGTATTGGCCAACGCCCGCCACGGCATCCGCCTGCGCAACAGCGTCAACATCCGCCTGTACGAGAACGTCGCCGCGGCCAATGGCCTGACCGGCGTGTACGGCCATATCAAGGACCTCTCCGACACCGACCGTAACGTCGCACTCGACCCCTTCGACACCGAGGTCTCGATGATCGTGGTCGGCGGCAAACTCTCCGCCAATGGCTCCAGCCCGCTATCGATCGACTCGCCGCTGTCCGTTGAGCTGTACCGCGTGGAAATGCTCGCGCCGAGCAAAAGCACCGGCATCAGCTTCTCCGGCGTGCTGGGCGAGCGCCAGAACGAGATTCTCGACCTGTTGGTGCGACAAAACCTGGCCGTGCTCATCGACCCGGTCGAGAGCCAGGCCGAACTCCAGGATTGAGGGAATACACCGTGATCGAACGTTATTTGAAACCCCATCCCTTGGCCCTCTGCAGCGCCCTGTTGCTCGGCTGCGGCGCCATGAGCGCGCTGGGCGATATCCTCACCGCGCCGCAATACCAGGCGCAGCGGGTCGGCCCGCTATGCCCGCGTGCCCAGGACCCGAGCCAGTACGACACCAAGTACCTGAGTTTCTTCAGCACCCTGGTGCAAGGCGAAGGCGATTGGCTGTTCCGCACCCGCTACGACCTGCGCACCGACTTCGGCACCACGCCCGACGGCTACCGCCAATTCAAGCGCCTGCGCGATGCGCTGAAGCGCAAGGGCGTCGAGCTTATGGTGGTGTACCAGCCGACCCGCGGCCTGGTGAACCGCCAGTACCTCACCCCCGAGGAAAACGCCAAGTTCGACTTCGAGCTGGCCAAGCGCAATTACCTGCAAGCCATCGCCGAGTTTCGCAAGGCCGGGATCTGGACCCCCGACCTCTCGCCGCTGTTCGACGAACGCGGCGCGGACACCGATTACTACTTCAAGGCCGACCACCACTGGACCCCGGCCGGTGCCGCGCGCACCGCCGAATTGGTCGCCGAAACCCTGAAACAGATCCCCGTATACAAGACCATCGAGAAAACCCAATTCGAAAGCCTGCCCAGCGGGCTGCTGCCCAAGGCCGGCACCCTGCACAAAACCGCGGCGAACTTCTGCGGCGTCAGCTATGCCACCCAATATGTCGAGCGTTTCGCCACCGAACCGGTGGGCGAAGCCGACAGCGATAGCCTGTTCGGCGACGCCGCGACCCCGCAGATCGCCCTGGTCGGCACCAGTAACAGCGGCCCGGCGTACAACTTCGCCGGCTTCCTGCAGCAGTACAGCGAGGCGGAAGTGCTGAACATGGCGGTCAGCGGCGGCGGCTTCGACAGCGCCCTGCTGCAATACATGAGCAGCCAGGAATTCCACGACGACCCGCCGAAGATTCTGATCTGGGAATTCGCCACCCACTACGACCTGGCGCAGGCCAGCTTCTACCGTCAGGCCGTGCCGCTGGTGGACAACGGCTGCGTCGGCCGCCCGGCGATCCTGCACAACAAAGTGACCCTCAAGCCCGGCGCCAACGAGGTCCTGGTCAATGGCGAGAACCAGGCGCCACGTGACCTGCGCGGCGGCGACTACCAGATCGACCTGCGCTTCAGCGACCCCGGCGTACATGAGTCCCAGGCCACCTTGTGGTACCTCACCGGCCGCCGCGAGAAGTTCAAGATCGAACAGAGCGACCGCGTCGACACCGGTGGCCGCTACGTCTTCGAACTGCGCAACGAAGCCGATTGGATCGACCTCAACCTGCTCGCCCTGGATATCCAAAGCCCGGAAAAAATGCCGGCCAACCTCAGCGTGGAGGCGACCCTATGCAAACGCCCCAGTGCCAGCGACGCCGCCCTGACGGCGCAAAACCCATGAAGATCGCCGCCCTCTGCGGCCTCGCCGCCAGCCTGCTGGCGACTCCGCTGTATGCCGCCAGCCTGGTGCCACCGGCCGGTTACTACGCCCCTGTGCAGGTCCGCGATAAAGCGCCGCGTGCCTGCCCGCAGGTGCCACAGCCATACACCGGCAAACTGCTGTTCCGCAGCAAGTACGAAGGTTCGGGCAAGGCCCGCGCCACCCTCAACCGCGAATCGGAGAAGGCCTTTCGCGACAAGACCGCGCCTATCACCGAGCTGGAACGCGGGGTCACCCGACAGGTGACCTACTACATGCGCGAAGGCCAGCCCGAACAGCTCGAATGCGCCTTGCACTGGCTGGAAACCTGGGCGCGGGCCGATGCCCTGCTCAGCGAGGACTACAACCACACCGGTAAATCGGTGCGCAAATGGGCCCTGGGCAGTCTGTCCTCGGCCTACCTGCGCCTGAAGTTTTCCACCTCACGGCCGCTGGCGCCCTACCCCGAGCGCAGCGCGGCGATCGAAGCCTGGTTGATCGAGATGGCCGAGCGCAGCGTGCGCGACTGGAGCAGCCTGCCGCTGAAGAAGGTCAACAACCACAGCTACTGGGCCGCCTGGTCGGTGATGGCCAGCGCCGTCGCCAGCAACCGCCGCGACCTGTTCGACTGGGCCGTGGCACAGGTGCGCCTGGGCGCCAGCCAGGTCGACGGCGACGGTTACCTGCCCAACGAACTCAAGCGCAGCCAACGCGCCCTGGCCTATCACAACTACAGCTTGCCGCCGCTGATGATGACCGCCGCCTTCGCCCGGGCCAACGGCGTCGACCTGCGCCCGGAGAACGCCGGCGCGCTGAAACGCCTGGCCGAACGGGTGCTCGACGGCGCCGCCGAACCGGACGCTTTCGCCCGCAAGACCGGCGAAAAACAGGACATGGAAGACCTCGGCAAACACAACAAATTCGCCTGGCTGGTGCCCTATTGCACGCTCTACGACTGCTCGGCGCAGACCCAGGCACGCAAGCGCGAGATGCAACCGTTCAACAACTTCCGCCTGGGTGGCGACGTGAGCCGGATATTCGAACCGAACGCGCCAAACGATAGCTGAAAGCCAATGCCGTAAGCCCGTGAACGAGTGTCGGCGGGCGGGCGGCGAAGGATGTGCAACAACCTCCCACGCGTGGGGGGAAAGGGGGGCTTGCGAGTCCCGGAACAGAGGTTAATTCACCGGAGATCTAGGGATGGTCTTTTCATCCAACGTATTCCTGTTCTTGTTTCTGCCGATCTTTCTCGGCTTGTACTACTTGAGCAGCAACCGCTATCGCAACCTGCTGATCCTGATCGGCAGCTATGTGTTCTACGCCTGGTGGCGGGTCGATTTTCTCCTGCTGTTCATCGCCGTAACCCTGTGGAACTACGGGTTCGGCCTGCGCATTTATCGCGCGGGGGTACGCAGCAAAGCCGCGCAGCGTTGGGTGCTGTGGGGCGTGGTGGGCAACCTGGCGACCCTGGGTTACTTCAAGTACGCCAACTTCGGCATGAGCAACCTCAATGCCGCGCTCGAGTCCTTCGGCTTCGAGCCCTTCCTGCTGACCCACGTGATCCTGCCGATCGGCATTTCCTTCTATATCTTCCAGTCGCTCAGCTACCTGATCGACGTCTACCGCGGCGACACCGAGCCGACGGAAAACCTGATCGACTTCGCCGCCTTTATCGCGCTGTTCCCGCAACTGATCGCCGGCCCGGTGCTGCGCTACAAGGACCTGGCCGACCAGTTCACCGGGCGCACCCATAGCGTCGATAAATTCGCCGAAGGCGCCACGCGCTTTATGCAGGGCTTTGTCAAAAAGGTGTTCATCGCCGACAGCCTGGCGCCCTTGGTCGACCATTGCTTCGCCCTGCAGAACCCCAGCGGCGGCGACGCCTGGCTGGGCATGATCGCCTACACCGCGCAGCTGTATTTCGACTTCTCCGGCTACAGCGACATGGCCATCGGCCTGGGTCTGATGATGGGTTTCCGCTTTATGGAAAACTTCAACCAGCCGTATATCAGCCAGTCGATCACCGAGTTCTGGCGGCGCTGGCACATCAGCCTGTCGACCTGGCTGCGCGACTATCTGTACGTGCCCCTGGGCGGCAACCGCGGCGGCACCTTCAACACCTACCGCAATCTGTTCCTGACCATGCTGCTCGGCGGTTTCTGGCACGGCGCGAACTGGACCTTCCTGATCTGGGGCGCCTGGCACGGGGCCTGGCTGGCCATCGAGCGGGCGCTGGGAGTGAATGCCGCGCCCAAGGTGATCAACCCGCTGAAGTGGGCCCTGACCTTCTTCCTGGTGATGCTCGGCTGGGTGATCTTCCGCGCCGAGAACCTGGAAGTCGCCGGGCGCATGTACGCCGCACTCTTCAGCCCGACGCTGCTGAGCAGCCAGGGTTGGCAGCTCAGCGAGCTGAACAGCGCCAGTGTCAGCCACCTGCAGATCGCCACCCTGATCCTGGCCTACGTCGTCATGGCCTTCTGCGGCCTGCGCCAGTTCTACCGCCAGCAGCCGCGGCCGAACGCGCAGTTGCCGGGCGATGCGCTGGGGCTGAGCCTCGGCGGTGGCGCGGCACTGCAAGCGGCGCCCCGCAACCTTGCAGCAACGCGCTACCTGGTACGCGGCTCGCTGCTGCTGTTGTTCTGCGCCTCGGTGCTCAAGCTCTCGGCGCAGAGCTATTCGCCCTTCCTCTACTTCCAATTCTGAATGGGGTCGAAGATGACACGTTCCTGGCAAAAATTTTATGTCGCGCTGTTCCTCGCGGTGCTGGTGCTGCTGTTCCTCTGGTCGATGCGCGGAGTGCTCAGCTACCGCGCGCCCAACGAGTACAGCGTGCTCGACGGCGGCCTGGCGAAAACCTTCGAAAGCCATTACGACAAGCAATTCCCGGTCAAGGACATCGGTACCAACATCTGGGCGGCGCTGGATTACCTGGTGTTCGGCGTGGGTCGCCCCGGGGTGGTGATCGGCGAGCAGGACTGGCTGTATTCCGACGAGGAGTTCAAGCCGGTGGCCGACGGCCAACGACACCTGCGCGACAACCTGGCGCTGATCCGCGGCGTACGCGACTACCTGGCGCAGCGCGATGTGCAGTTGCTGCTGGCGATAGTGCCGGCGAAGTCGCGGCTGTATCCGGAGTACATCGGCGACAACCGCATCAGCCCCCTGCGCCGGGATCTTTACCGGGGCTTCCACCGGGAAGCGCAGCGCCTCGGCATCCTCGCGCCGGATCTGCTCGCTCCGTTGCGGGCGGCCAAAGCCGGCGGCCCGCTGTTTCTGCGCACCGACACGCACTGGACGCCGCGGGGTGCGGACCTGGTCGCCCTGCTATTGAGCGAAACCCTGACGCGCAGCCTCAGGCTGAACGGCGAGCCGCAGACCTTCGTCACCGAGGCGACCGAACAGAAGCCCTACGAGGGCGACCTGACCCGCTTCCTGCCGCTGGCGCCGCTGTTCGCGGGGCTGATGCCGGCGCCCGATCAGTTGCAACACTACAAAACCGAGCTGCCCGACGAAGGCGGCGGTGCCGACGCCTTGCTCGCCGACAGCGAAATACCGGTCGCGCTGGTCGGCACCAGCTACAGCGCCAACCCGAACTGGAACTTTGCCGGTGCTCTGCGCGAGCACCTGCAACGCGATTTAAGCAACCACGCCGAGGACGGTCAGGGCCCGATGGTGCCGATGCTCCGTTACCTGCAAAGCGATGAGTTGAACGATGCGCCCGCGCAGGTGGTCATTTGGGAATTCCCGGAGCGCTACCTGCCGATGGCCAACGACTTCAGCGACTTCGACGCCGATTGGCTCGCAGACCTGAAGAGCAGTACCCGTAAACAGCGACTAGCCAGTAGGTCTCAACCCTGAAAACGCCTCACCGGGCACCAATGGATCTATTTTTCGAAGCACATGGAGCAATGACCATGCACAACCTTTCCTTCCGCAGCTGGATCTCGTCTGCCTGCGCGCTCGCTCTGGCCACCGCGGCGCTGCATACACAAGCCAACGAAGCGGCGCTGTATGCGCCGATCGCGCCCAAGGGCTCAGCCTTCGTGCGCGCCTACAACGCCGGCAACAGCGACGTGAATGTCAGTGTCGGCAATACCGACCTCAACGAGGTTCCACCACTGGCCTCCAGCGACTTCAGCTTTCTCCCGCCGGGCAACTACAGCGCTCAGGTGGGCGACGACACCTTATCGGTGAAGCTGGATGCCGACAGTTATTACACCCTGGTCAACCAAGCCGGCGAGCAGCCGCGGATCGTGGAAGAAGCGCCCTTCGCCAACAAGCGCAAAGCCATGCTACGAGTGCAGAACCTCAGCGACAGCAAGCTCAGCCTGAAGACCGCCGACGGCAAGGCCGTGGTGGTCGAGGACGTGGCGCCCGACGCCCACGGCGAGCGCGAGGTCAACCCGGTCAAGGTCAGCCTGGCGCTGTTCCAGGGCGACAAAAAAGTCAGCGACCTCAAACCCGTTGCCTTGGCCCGCGGCGAACTGGTCTGCCTCTACGTCACCGGCAGCGGCAACGAACTGTCGCCGGTCTGGGTCAAGCGTCCCGCCACCGATTGAAGCCACCGCCACAACCAAGACCGACGTCAGATCGGCAGCATAAAAAAGCACGGCGCCGTCGTCAGCAAGGCGCCTTTGGAGAAGTTCCCCTCTGCTCCGTTGCATCAGGAGCATGGCCGTAAGCGCTTCCCGCACAACGCGGGGATACATCCAAATCAGAATGCATGAACGCTTCAGGAGAACACACATGATCCCAGTAATTCTTTCCGGCGGTAGCGGTTCGCGGCTTTGGCCTTTGTCGCGCAAACAGTACCCCAAGCAGTTTCT
>CBIHQF010000039.1:0-13765 GCA_966211665.1 uncultured Pseudomonas sp.
TGGCCTTGTTTCGGTTTATGCGTGGTTACCCCTCAGCGCGTGCCGTGAATTCGAGGTGCGGGCCCTGAAACCATGCCATACCTTGGCCGCTGGCCCATTCGCCGGCGACTGGAAAAATTGCCGAGATACTGCTCAATCCGCCTATCGACGCCAGCCGTTTGCAGGCGAACAGCCCGACTGTTTCCAAATCGGTACATAGATTAAGGAAAACCCATGTACGACATAATTGGCGATATCCACGGCTATGCATCGGTGCTCAGGCGATTGCTGGTCAAGCTCGACTATGTCGAGGACGCTGGCGTTTGGCGGCACCCGCAGCGCAAGGTGATTTTCCTGGGGGACTTCATTGACCGAGGGCCCGAGCAGGTCGAGGTCGTCGAGATCGCGCGGCGGATGGTTGAGGCGGGCCATGCATTGGCGGTGATGGGCAATCACGAGTTCAATGCCGTTGCCTGGGCGACTGCAGACGACGCGAGGCCCGGAGAGTTTCTCCGCGCCCATAGCAGTAAGAATCGTCACCAGCACGCGGCTTTTCTCGAGCAGATTGGCGAAGGCTCGCCCGCACATCAGGAAGCCATAGCTTGGTTCAAGACCCTACCTCTCTTTCTGGATCTCGATGCTTTGCGGGTGGTACATGCCTGTTGGCACCCTGCTCATCTAAAGGTACTCGCCTCCCATATCGATGAGGGGAACAGGGTCAAGGAGCCGTCCTGGCCGATGCTGTGCAGCGAAGGAAATGAGTCATTCGAGACCTTGGAGATCATCCTAAAAGGGATGGAAATACCGCTTCCGACCGGTGTGGAGTACCGGGACAAGGATGGCCATGTACGCAGAAACACCCGGACGTACTGGTGGCGTGCGAAGGAGGGGCTCAGCTACCGGGAGCTGGCGATGGTGCCGCCGGAATTGATTGCACAGATTCCCCATGAGCCGGTTCCTCAAGAGCTTCAACCGGGCTATGACGGCGTCAAACCCTTGTTCATCGGGCATTACTGGATGAGCGGCGTGCCGAAGTTGGTCAGCGATCACATCGCCTGCTTGGATTGGAGTGTTGCGGGCAGCGACGCGGCCAAGGCGAAGCTATGTGCCTATCGCTGGAGCGGCGAAGGCGTGCTGTCCGCAGATAATTTGGTATGGGTAACCAGATAGGCGAAGGTCTTCGCTGCACCTGCCAGTTAATTGAGCCATCCCCCGCCATAGAGGGGGTGGTTTTGTCGGCTATGCCAAGGGCACCCACCAATACCTCACGAAGTGAAAGAAGATAGGTGCGGCGAAGCACACCGAGTCCAGGCGGTCGAGCATGCCGCCGTGGCCTTCGATCATATGGCCCCAGTCCTTCACCCCGCGGTCGCGTTTGATCGCCGACATCACCAGGCCACCGGCGAAGCCCAGGAGGTTGACGGTCAGGGCCATCAGTGCGGCCTGCCAGAAGTTGAACGGGGTGATCCAGTACAGCAGCGCGCCGGCCAGGCAGGCCAGGGATACCCCACCGACAAAGCCTTCCACGGTCTTCGAGGGCGACAGGCGCGGGGCGATCTTGTGTTTGCCGAACAGCTTGCCGCAGACGTACTGGAGTACGTCGGAGAGCTGCACGACGATGATCAGCCAGGCGATCAGCAGCAGGTTGCGTCCTTCATAACCGGGGATATCCAGGGTCAGCAGGGCCGGCACCGCGGAGATGCAGTACACGGCGATCATCAGCCCCCATTGCACCTTGGAAGCGCGTTCGAGGAAGCGCGTGGTGTCGCCGCCCAGGGAGGCAAGAATCGGCAGCAGCAGGAACAGGTAAACCGGGATAAAGATCGAGAACAGGCCGTACCAGTCGACGGCGATCAGCAGGTATTGCATCGGGAGGGCGAAATAGAAGGCGGCCACCAATGCTGGGTAGTCGCTACGCCTGGTCGGCGTCAGGGTCATGAACTCGCGCAGGGCGTAGAAGGAGACGAAGTAGAACAGCAGGATGACGCCGATATCGCCGAACACGAAGGCGGCGCCTATTACGGCGACCATCACCCACCAGGCGTTGATCCGCGCGTTGAGGTTGTCGATCACCGGGTTGGGGGTGTCGCCGCTGCGCCACTTGAGGAAATAACCGATGGCCGAGGCGAGCAGCAACAGGGCGCCGATACCGGCGAACAGCATCAGGGTGTTGTTATCCATCTCAAACCTCCTCGGGCGCCATGGCCAGCAATGCGTTGCGGGCGCGTTCGAGGAACGCCTGCTTGCTTTCCCCTTCCTGCGGTTGCAGAGCTGCGCCGAAGCTCAGGGTGCACAGCAACGGCAGCGGTAACGCCCTGCCCTTGGGCATCACACGGTTGAGATTGGCGATCCAGACGGGGATCAGCTCGACCTGCGGCCGCGCCTGGGCCAGATGGTAGAGACCGCTTTTGAATGGCAATAAACCCTCTTCCAGGTTGCGCGTGCCCTCGGGAAACAGGATCAATGAATCGCCGTTATCCAGGGCGTCGAGCATCGGTTGCAGGGGGTTGTCGTGGGCAGAGGTCCGTTCGCGGTCGATCAGCACACCGTTGAATACCTCGTTGATCAGATAGCGGCGCAGGCCATCGCGCTGCCAATAATCGGCGCCGGCCACGGGGCGGGTGCTGCGCCGCAGTTCCGGCGGTAGCGAGGCCCAGAGCAGTACGAAGTCGCCGTGGCTGCTGTGATTGGCGTAGTACAGGCGTTGCACCGGTTGCGCGGTGCAGCCGAGCCAGAGCGCTCGGGCACCGGTCAGCAGGCGTGCGGCGGAGGTAATCGCAAAGGCGGTCAGGGAAGCGAGCATGACGATTCCTTATCCAGTGATTGAAAGCCAAGGCAAACCAAGCAGGAGGGATACGGCCAGCAGCAACTGCGCGAGCAACCAAAATGCCTGCAGGCGCAACAAGCACAGAGCGCCGCGGCTGCGTTCGTCCCAGCTGCGCGCGGTCTTGTTCGCCGGTTGTAGGCCGAGCCCGAGCAGCGCCTGATCGAGATCGATGGTCCGTGCTGACAGGCGCTCGGCGTCGCCCGCCAGGTGTTGGAACAATTCGGCATCGAGGGCCACACGCAGCGCCCAGTATTTTTCGATCAGCCCCAGCAGCACCAGTAAGGCGCAGAACACAGCGCTCAAGGGCTGCGCCGTGGCGCCGAGCAAAGGCGCCAGGCCGATCGCCAGGCCGAAAAGGGTCAGGGCACTGGATAACCGATCCATGGCCCTGCCCCGGCGCAGCAGGCTGGCCACGGTGAACAGCTGCATTTCAGTAGCCATGGGCTGCCGCCAAGCTCGCAGGCGCGGCACTATGCAGTTGCAACATCTCCCGTAATGCCTGCTGGTGGGCATCGCTCAGCACCACCTGCGGGCGTGCCCGGCGTAGTTGCGCGAGCGCCTCAGGAAGGTCCTGGCAGCGTCCGCTGTGCAGCAGCCAGGCGGCTACCGCGCTGGCGCTGCGCGAATAGCCGAGCGCGCAACAGACCAACAACGGACCTTCTTGTCTCAGCGCTTCGATTGCCTGGGCGGCGGCCAGCAGCGTGTGCGAGCTGGGTACGCTGAGGTCGAGCACCGGCAGCGAGCGATAGGCCTTGACCGCTGCCCGCCTCGGCAGCTCGGCGCAGAGATCCAGTTGCGCATGAAACTGGTTGGCCTGCCCCGCCGCGGGAATGCGCCCGAGCCAGACGCCCTCGCCGACTTCATCGGCGTGCGGGTGGGCGCGGGTCCATAACCGCGAGTTGAGCCAGGCGGCGGCCAGGTAGGGCGCGAGCAACCAGCAGGCGGCGCTGCTCAGGCGGCCATCGGCATCTTTCTGGAAGCCCTGGGCATCGAACAGCGCATAGTTCAGGGCCACCAGCAGCAACGAGAAACCGGGCCATAGCAACCATAACCAGGCGCCGCCCAGATTTACCGCCACAGCCGCCATCAGCGCTGCGCCGAGGCTGTAGCGCAAGGCCAGTCGCCAGCATTGCGGGTCGCGTGCCAAGCGCCAATGCAGCAGCGGGCTGGGGCCTTGATGCGGCCACAGCCAGACGCATAACCAGCCGGCCAGCGCGCCGGTCGGCACATCGATGAAATGATGCTGCCAGGTGGTCAGCACCGACACGCCGATCAGCGCGAACCAGCCATGCAGCAATACCCGCCAGAGGCTCGTGGCATGGCGCGCGAAGCACACCCAGAGCACCACCAGCAGGGCTATATGCAGGGACGGCGCCTGGTTGAAGGGTTTGTCGAAGCCCATCAGCACATCGAACATAGTGCCGAACAGGCCATCCAGTTCCGGCCGCTCGAAGGTGAAGCGCAAGGGCCAGAGCAGGAACGCGGCGATGCACAGCAGTTGCACGCTAAGCAAACGCAGGCCATGGCGATCCATTTCCTGGCGTGTCGCCGGCAGTAGAAAGGACAAGCCATACAACAGGTCGATCGACCAGTAAGGCACGATGGTCCACGGCCATAGCGGTATCCGGGTTTCCCAGGCGAACACCAGAGTGCCGACGTCATCGCGCTGGCTGCTCAGCCAGTTGGCAAAGCTGTAGCTGGCGAAGAACAGTGGCGCCAACAGCAGCAGCCACAATACCCCGCGCTTCCATAGCCCCGCTTCGCGGCTAACCGCAGCGCCCGCCATCAGGACACCCGCTGCGCCAGGGAGACGCTGAAGATGCCCCATTCGTCGATGCGCTGGGTGAGCTTACGGAAACCCGCGGCCTCGACCAGTTGATCCATCTCCGCCTGACTGCGCCGACGCATGACCCAGGCTTCGCCGCCGCGGTGGCTGGTCAGTGCGCGGGCAATGAGTTCCAGCTGCGGATGCCAGGGCTGCCCGGTGTAAACCAGATAGCCGCCCTCTTCCACCGCCGCCGCCAACCCGGCCAGAGAGTCGCCGACCATCCGGTTGCTGCCGAATAGTTCGTACAGACCGGAGACCACCGCCAGGGTCGGCTTGGGGTCGAGCGCGGCCAGATCGTCGCGGTCGAAAGCATCGCCT
This sequence comes from uncultured Pseudomonas sp., assembly GCA_966211665.1. Lineage (GTDB taxonomy): Bacteria > Pseudomonadota > Gammaproteobacteria > Pseudomonadales > Pseudomonadaceae > Aquipseudomonas. The sequence goes on from CBIHQF010000039.1 coordinate 4,953, forward strand.
TTGACGAAGCGGGCGATATCGGTCAGGCCCTTCTGTTCGATCAGCGCGGCGCCGTCGCGCACGTTGATATCGCTGTAGTCGCGCAGCAGGATCGAGTCGGGCTGCTGCTCCATGCCTTCCAGGGATTCGAGGATATAGCGGCCGTGGCCGGCGGCGATATCGACGATGCGCACGGCTTCGCCCTGCACGCGCAGCTTGGCCATAGCCAAGCGCAGCAGCTCTTCGGCGTGCACTTTGCGTTGGCGGATGCCGCGCCAGCCGATGGAGTTCAGGTAGTTCTGATCGATCAGCTTGCCGATAGCCGATTTGCCGCTGGGTCGGTTGCGGTAGACGTAGTCGAGCGTGCTACCGGAATCGAATCCGGTGTCGAAGCCCAGCTTGACCCCATCGGACAGGTTGCTGCCGAACCTCATGCCGGCGCGGGTGGCGCGCCAGTACAGATCGCGCGGCGAGTTATGCGGCAGCGGCGCGGCCAGGCTTTCGGCTTCGGCGCAGGTCGCGCCGAGGCGGTCGGCATCCAGTAAGGGGGGACGTTGCACAGGCTCCTCGAAACAACGCAGGAGAAAGCGCCGGGCGCGGCTCAGGGCATGGCTGCGGTCGCGCTCGCCGAGCGTGTCGTGGAAGAAGCCGGGGAGGATGTGCTGCTCCTTGCGCAGGCTGCCGAGGCGTTCGAAGAACTGCTCCTGGGGTTTGCGGTGCACCACGAAGTCGGCGCCGGAGATCAGCAACTGCGTGGGGATCTGGATCGCCTGGGCGTCGGCCACCACCCGTTCGGCGGCGTCGTACAGGCCGAGCAACATGTTCACCGAAATCGCCCGGGTGATCAGCGGGTCGTTATCGAACGAGGCGATACGCGCCGGATCATGGCTGAGGAACTTGGCCTTCACATAGCTGTTGACGAAGAAATTGCCGAGCCAGGCGCGCATCAGCTTGAGGCCGGTGCGGGCGAAGGGCACGTAGAGTTTGACCTTGAACGCCGGCGAGGCGAGCACCAGGGCGCGAATCTTCGGCGCGTAGTCATGGGCCCAGGTCGAAACCACTACGGCGCCGACGCTCTGCGCCAACACGGCGAGATCTTCCTCGGCCAGCCCATGCTCGACGCGGATATGGTCGATAAAGGTCTGCACGTCCCGTGCGCTGGTGGCGAAGCTCGGGCTGTCGCCGCGTTCGCCCGGGGACAGGCCATGGCCGCGGGCGTCCCAGGCGAAGAAATCGAAATCGGGCATATCCAGTTCGTCGACCAGATGGGCCATGCGCCCGCCGTGTTCGTGGCCGCGGTGGAACATCACCAGGGCACGCCGTGGCGCGCCCTCCTCGGCGGCGATGGCCGGCCAGTGGCGGTAGAACAACTCCACGCCGTCATGGGTGGTGAAACGCAGGTCTTGGGCTTCGCGCATCGAGATATCCTTATTTCGAGTCAGTCGGTTATGTCGCTTCGGCCAGGCCTTGGCGCACGCGGTTGTAGAGGGTGTAGAGCAGCAGGACGAGAATCAGGGCGAGCAATGCGTCGATCCACATCGGCGGCAACAGGCCGCTGGCCACGCCGGCGCCGAGTACGCCGAAACAGAAGGCCCGGTCGCTCTTGCCCATGGGCCCGTCGTAGCGCCGCGAGGCGCCGACCATCGGCCCGAGTACCCCGGCGTATTCGCTGATCAGGGCCAGCAGCACCACCAGTACCACCAGCAACGGCGAGACGCCGGGTACCAGGGCGAAGGGCAGGTACAGGGCGCTGTCGGCGATCAGGTCGCAGAGTTCGTTGAGGTAGGCGCCGAGTTTGGATTGCTGGCCGAACTCGCGGGCCAGCATGCCGTCCACGGCGTTGAGCGCCATGCGCACCAGCATCCACAGCGGGACCAGGGCGAACAGCCAGATATGTTGATGCAAGGCCGCGAGAAGGATTCCGAGGCCAACGGAAACCACGGCTGCGGCCAGGGTCACCTGATTGGCGGTGACGCCCCGCTCGTACAGGCGCCTGACCCCCGGCCGCAGCAGGTTCTGGAAAGCCGGCTTGAGTTGGTAGATGGAGAGCATGAGGCAAAATTCCTTTTTGCTGCTGTGACGTTTCGAACCAGCTTAGCCGTTTGTCGGCCCGGCGGCTCGCCAAGACTGTGCGCTCCCGTGTAGGGGTCAGCTTGCTGGCGATTTGGACTGCGCACCACGGGCATAAACATCGCCGAAGTGCCGGACCACAGCGTGCTGGTTCCTGCAGGGCGTTTTCGCGCCGAAGCAAAAACTATCCCCCGTTCCAGGCGTTCCTTGCCTGAGTTTAAACCCCGTTCTATTCAGTCACTTGCACCGAATAATGGCACTTTGATTACATTCGATGCACAGCTTATCCACAATTCGGCTACACGGCTTCCGTGGCTTCGCAGGGCACAGCTTCGGGGCTCAGGGCGCCGATATCGCGTTGTGCCTGGCTGACCCAGGCGAAGGCGCGGTCGTTCAACTCGGCAATCGCTCGCGGCCCGGTGCCGTTGGCGTGCATCGGCGGACCTATCACCACCTGGATGGTGCCGGAGGTCTTGCCCCAGCCTTCCTTCGGCCAGAACTCGCCGGCGTTGTGCGCAATCGGCAAGACCGGCAAGCCGGCATTCACCGCCAACGACGCACCGCCGCGGGAGAATTTGCCGATCTGCCCCGTGGGAATCCGCGTGCCCTCCGGGAACACCAGCACCCAGGCGCCCTGCTCCAGACGCTTATGGCCCATTTGCGCGACCTGCTTGAGCGCCGCTTTGGGGTTGCTGCGGTCGATCGCGATGGGTTTGAGCATGGCCATGGCCCAGCCAAAGAACGGCACATAGAGCAGCTCGCGTTTGACCACCTGGCTCAGCGGCTCGAAGAAACCGCAGAGGAAGAAGGTCTCCCAGGTGCTCTGGTGTTTGGCCAGAATCACGCAGGGGCGTTCGGGAATATTCTCCAGCCCCTTTATCTCGTAACGGATACCGATCACCACCTTGGCCAGCCAGACCGCGCAGCGGCACCAGTTCTGGATGACGAAACGGTAACGAGCGCGGAACGGCAGGAAGGGCGCGACGAAGACGCTGAGGATGCACCAGAAAAAAGCGCTGGAGGACAACAACAGATAGAAGAGGAAAGTTCTGAGGACCAGCGCTGTCGACATGGGAGCTTGTACCGTTACAGGCAGGGCCTGTTCTATCAGTGGAGTAGCTGAGCGGCAACCGCCGCCAGATCATCGAATACCAGGGTGCCCGCTGGCAATGCTTTGGCCAGGGTTCGTTCGCCTTTGCCGGTCTTTACCAAAACCGGCTGACAGTCGACGGCACATGCCGCCGTCAGGTCACCGCTGCTGTCGCCGACGAACCAGACACCCTGAAGCGCTACGCCATAATGCGCTGCGATCTGCTGGAGCATACCCGGCTTTGGCTTGCGGCAGGCGCAACCGTCGTCCGGACCATGGGGGCAATGCACGATCAGCCCGACTTCCCCGCCCTGCTCGGCGACCAACTCACGCAGTTTCGCGTGCATCGCTTCGAGGGTCGGCAAATCGTAATAACCGCGGGCCAGGCCCGACTGATTGGTAGCGACCGCCACCGTCCAACCAGCCTTGCTCAGGCGGGCGATGGCCTCGACCGAGCCGGGAATCGGAATCCACTCGTCGAGGCTTTTTATATAAGCATCGGAGTCGTAGTTGACCACGCCGTCGCGGTCGAGAATCAGTAACTTCATAGCGGCAAGCTCCAAGCTGCAAGCTGCAAGTCACAGCCGCTCATTTGCAGCTTGTGGCTTGCAGCTTGACGCTGTTTTAGCTCAGCAGGGATATATCGGCCACGCCGAGGAACAGGCCGCGCAGCTTGGCCAGCAAGGCATAGCGGTTGGCGCGCACGTCGGGGTTTTCGGCATTCACCAGCACCGCCTCGAAGAACGCATCCACCGGCTCGCGCAGGTTGGCCAACTGGCTCAGCGCCAGGTTGTATTGGCGCGCCTGGGCCAGCGGTTGCACCGCGTGCTCGGCCTTCTGAATCGCGGCGTTGAGGGCGAATTCGCTGGGGCTATCGAAGTGATGGGCTTCGACGCTGGCGGCGATCTGCCCCTCGGCTTTGCTCAGCAGGTTGGATACGCGCTTGTTGGCGGCGGCCAGGGCCTCGGCTTGCGGCAGGCTGCGGAACACCTGCACCGCCTGCACGCGTTGGTCGAAGTCCAGCGGCGAGGTCGGGGCGACCGCACGCACCGCCTGGTACACGGCCACGTCGACACCTTCGTCCTCGTAACGAGCGCGCAGGCGATCGAAGATAAAGTCCTGCACTTGGGGCGCCAGGCCTTGGGCTTTGACCTTGTCGCCGAACAACTGCGCGGCCTGGCCGATGGCATCGGCCAGGTCCAGATCCAGCTGCTTCTCGATCAGGATACGCAGCACGCCCAGGGCCGCACGGCGCAGGGCATAGGGGTCCTTGGAGCCGGTGGGCAGCATGCCGATGCCGAAGATGCCGACCAGGGTGTCGAGCTTGTCGGCCAGGGCCACGGCGGCGCCGGTCAGGGTGCTCGGCAATTCCGCCCCTGCCCCGCGCGGCATATATTGCTCGTTCAGCGCCAGGGCCACGTCTTCCGGCTCGCCGTCGTGCTTGGCGTAGTAGTAGCCGGCGATGCCCTGCATTTCCGGGAATTCGCCGACCATCTCGCTGGCCAGGTCGCACTTGCACAGCAGGCCGGCGCGCGCGGCGCGAGTGGGGTCGCCGCCGATGCGTGGGGCGATGAAAGCGGCCAGGGCGGAAACCCGCTGGGCCTTATCAAAGACCGAGCCGAGCTGGGCCTGGAACACCACGTTGGCCAGGCGCTGGTTGAAGCTTTCCAGCTTCTGCTTCTTGTCCTGCTTGAAGAAGAATTCGGCGTCGGTCAGGCGCGGGCGCACGACTTTCTCGTTGCCTGCGATGATCTGCGCCGGGTCTTTCGACTCGATATTGGCCACGGTGATAAAACGCGGCAGCAGCTTGCCGTTGGCATCCAGCAGGCAGAAGTATTTCTGGTTGTCCTGCATGGTGGTGATCAGCGCTTCTTGCGGCACTTCGAGGAAGCGATCCTCGAACGAACAGACCAGCGGCACCGGCCACTCGACCAGGGCGCTGACCTCATCGAGCAACGCCGGCGGCACTATGGCAGTGCCCTGCTGCTCGCTGGCCAATTGCTCGATACGCGCGGCGATCTGCTGGCGGCGCTCGGCGAAATCGGCGATCACATAGGCGCTGCGCAGGTCCTCGGCATAAGTTGCCGGGCTGCTGATGCGCACTTCGTGGTTGGCATGGAAGCGATGGCCACGGGATACCCGGCCCGCTGTCTGAGCGAGGATTTCGCAATCGATCACCTGATCGCCGAACAGCATCACCAGCCACTGGCTCGGACGGACGAATTCGGTTTTGCGCGCGCCCCAGCGCATACGTTTGGGGATCGGCAGTTCGTTCAGCGAGGCTTCGACGATGCCGGGCAGCAACTCTTGAATAGGCTGGCCTGGAATAATCTTGGTGTACTTGAGTTTGGGGCCGCTACGGTCGATATCGGCCAGATCGACGCCGCATTTTTTGGCGAAACCCAGGGCGGCCTGGGTTGGATTGCCGCTGGCATCGAAGGCCGCCTGCACCGGAGGGCCATCGATAGTTTGTACTGTCGATCGTGTTTCGGCATGTAGCGACTGAATATATACAGCCAGGCGACGAGGGGCAGCAAAGAAACGAACTTCACCCCCATAGGCAGCCAAGGCGTTTTTCAGGCCCTTTTCGATACCGGCGAGAAACGCCTCGCCGAGGCTGTTCAAAGATTTCGGCGGCAGCTCTTCGGTGCCCAGTTCTACCAGAAAATCGTGCGCACTCATTCTGCTGCCTCCAGCTTGGCCAGTACTTCATCACGCAGGTCGGGGGCGGCGAGTGGGAAGCCCAATTTGCGTCGCGCTTGCAGGTAGCTCTGCGCCACGGCGCGGGCCAGGGCGCGTACGCGCAGGATGTACTGCTGGCGCGCGGTCACCGAAATGGCGCGGCGGGCATCCAGCAGGTTGAAGGTGTGCGAGGCCTTGAGCACCATCTCGTAGGTCGGCAGTGGCAACTCCAACTCGATCAGGCGATTGGCTTCACTCTCATAGAAATCGAACAGCTCGAACAGCTTGTCGACGTTGGCGTGCTCGAAGTTATAGGTCGACTGCTCCACCTCGTTCTGGTGGAACACATCGCCGTAGGTGACGGTGCCGAATTGGCCGTCGGTCCAGATCAGGTCGTAGACCGAGTCGACGCCCTGCAGGTACATGGCCAGGCGCTCGAGGCCGTAGGTGATCTCGCCGGTCACCGGGTAGCACTCGATGCCGCCGACCTGCTGGAAGTAGGTGAACTGGGTGACTTCCATGCCGTTCAGCCAGATTTCCCAGCCCAGACCCCAGGCGCCGAGGGTCGGCGATTCCCAGTTGTCTTCGACGAAGCGGATGTCGTGCACCAGCGGGTCGATGCCGATGGCCTTCAACGAGCCGAGGTACAGCTCCTGGAAGTTCTCCGGGTTGGGCTTCAATACCACCTGGAACTGATAGTAGTGCTGCAGGCGGTTGGGGTTCTCGCCGTAACGGCCGTCGGCGGGACGGCGCGAAGGCTGCACATAGGCGGCGTTCCAGGTTTCCGGGCCGATGGCGCGCAGAAAAGTGGCGGTGTGGAAGGTGCCGGCGCCCACTTCCATATCGTAAGGTTGCAACACCACACAACCTTGCTCGGCCCAGTATTGCTGCAGGGCGAGGATCAAGTCTTGGAAGGTGCGCACGGCAGGCGTAGTCTGGCTCACGAAAAATTCACCTGTTGGCTGCGACGGAAAGGGCGGGAGTATACCCCAATCCGCGCCGCCTCCACTGCCCTGGAAGGCCCTATGCCGCGCTGCTTCTGGTGTAACCAAGACCCGCTCTATATCAGCTACCACGATGAGGAATGGGGCGTACCGCAACGCGACCCCAAAGCGCTGTTCGAGTTGCTGCTGCTCGAAGGCTTTCAGGCCGGACTGTCCTGGATCACCGTGTTGAAGAAACGCGAACGCTACCGCGAGGTGCTGTTCGGCTTCGATCCCGAGCGCCTGGCGCGGATGAGCGACGAATACATCGAGGGCCTGATGCAGGATCCGGGCATCATCCGCAACTTCCTCAAACTCAAAGCCGCGCGGCAGAACGCCCAGGCCTGGCTCGCGCTGCAAGACCCGGTGACCTGGCTCTGGTCGTTCGTCGGTGGCGCGCCGAAGATCAACCACTTCCACGACCGCGGTCAGGTGCCGGCCGTGACCCCGGAAGCCGAGGCTATGAGCAAGGCGTTGCGCAAGGCCGGCTTCAATTTCGTCGGCCCGACCATCTGTTATGCCTATATGCAGGCCACCGGCATGGTCATGGACCACACCACCGATTGCGATCGTTACGCGGCGCTGAAGTAGCCTGGGCCGGGTAGTGTCGAAGCCCGAGGCCCTTGAAATTGCCGAGCGGAGCCGTGAACGGCTCCCTGTTGGGTTTCGTTGCGCTCAGCGCCAACCTACGCATCCAGCCAAGCAGTTACACTAGGCGCTTTTTGACCTGGTGGAGTTTCCTGTGGAAAAACTCAAAGGGGCCCTGGTGGTGGGCTTTTTGCGCCTGTTCGCCCTCTTGCCTTGGCGCGTCGCGCAGAACCTGGGCGCGGCCATCGGCTGGCTGATGTGGAAACTGCCCAATGGCTCGCGCGACGTCGCCAGCATCAATCTGCGCAAATGCTTTCCCGAACTCGACGAGGCCGGCCATCAACGCTTGCTGCGCCAGAGCCTGATGGCGATCGGCAAGACCCTGACCGAAAGCGCCTGCGCTTGGATCTGGCCGGCCGAGAGAACCCTCAAGCTGATTCGCCATATCGAAGGCCTGGATGTATTGCAGGCCGCATTGGACAGCGGCAAGGGCGTGGTGCTGATCAGCAGCCACCTGGGCAACTGGGAAGTGCTTTTGCAGTACGCCAGTTCGGTGAGCAAACCGATGCTGCTCTACCGCCCGATCAAGATGCAGGCGGTCGACGACTTGCTGATCCGTAAGCGCACCCAACAGGGCAACAGCCTGGCGCCCTCGACCAAGGAAGGCATTCTGAGCTTGATCAAAACCGTGCGTCGCGGCGGTGTTGCCGGAATTGCCGCCGACCCCGAGCCCAGCGTATCGAGCGGCCTGTTCGTGCCTTTTCTCGGGGTGCCGGCGTTGACCAGCAAGTTCGTTCCCTCGTTGGTCAAGGACCACAAGGCTGTTGCCGTATTTATGCATGCGCTGCGCTTGGAGGATGGCGACGGCTATCGCGTGGTCGTCGAACCGGCACCCGAAGCGCTCTACGGCGACGACCTGGAGGCGGCTGTCGCGGCGCTCAATCAGGGCATCGAGAAACAGGTGCGCAAAGACCCGAGCCAGTACATGTGGAATATGAAGCGCTTCAAGAAGCGCCCCGCAGGCGAGGCCAAATGGTATTGAGCCGCCCGGCTTGCGGCTTTTCACGGGGCTCGCTAGTCTGCCTGAACGGCCATCGATGGATGCAGCATGAGCAACCAGCGCAAGAATACCCGCACGCCCCTCAAGGTCCGCCTGCGCATCGAGCACCCCGTGCACGGCGAGCTACTGGTCAATACCCGCGATATTTCCGACTGCGGGGTGTATATCCTGAAGGATCAGGGGTCGGATCTGCTGACCATGGGCGAACGGGTCACCGGCCAGGTGCAAGGCCTGCCGATGGAAGCACCGATCCTGCAACTGGAAGTGGTACGCGTCGAACCCATGGGCGTTGGCCTGCGTTTCGTGCGCGAATAATCTACGCGCAGCATCGCCCCGAGGTCGGGCCTCCTACAAATTCTTG
>CBIHQF010000040.1:0-13752 GCA_966211665.1 uncultured Pseudomonas sp.
GATCAGTTGATGATTTACGAAGGTAAAGCCATCACGGTTAAGGCTCTTGAGAGCGATATCGTCGAATTGAAATTCGACCTCAAGGGTGAGTCCGTCAACAAATTCAACCGTCAAACCCTGAACGAGCTGCGTCAATCCGTTGATGCGATCAAGGCCGATGGTTCGATCAAGGGTGTGATTGTCACTAGTGGCAAAGACGTATTTATCGTCGGTGCCGACATCACCGAGTTCGTCGATAATTTCAAGTTGCCCGACGAAGAGTTGATGGCTGGCAACCTCGAAGCCAACAAGATCTTCAATGATTTTGAAGACCTCGCTGTACCGACCGTTGTCGCTATCAACGGTATCGCTCTGGGCGGCGGTTTTGAAATGTGCCTGGCAGCGGATTACCGCGTCATGGCCGACAGCGCCAAAGTGGGTCTGCCGGAAGTCAAGCTGGGCCTGTACCCGGGCTTTGGCGGTACCGTCCGTCTGCCACGGGTGATAGGCACCGATAATGCCGTCGAGTGGATTGCCTCGGGCAAAGAGAACCGTGCGGCCGATGCCCTGAAAGCGGGTGCCGTCGACGCCGTGGTTGCCGCGGACAAGCTGCAGGCCGCTGCACTCGATCTGGTCAAGCGCGCTATTTCCGGCGAACTGGACTACAAGGCCAAGCGTCAGCCGAAGCTGGAAAAGCTCAAGCTCAACGCCATCGAACAAATGATGTGCTTCGAAACCGCCAAAGGTTTTGTCGCCGGCCAAGCGGGTCCGAACTACCCGGCGCCGGTCGAGGCCATCAAGACCATCCAGAAAGCCGCCAATATGGGGCGCGACAAGGCGATCGAGATCGAAGCCGCGGGTTTCGTCAAACTCGCCAAGACTTCGGTGGCCGAAAGCCTGATCGGTTTGTTCCTGAACGATCAGGAACTGAAGAAGAAGGCCAAGCACCACGACGAAATCGCCAAAGAAGTGAAGCTGGCCGCCGTTCTCGGTGCCGGCATCATGGGTGGCGGTATCGCCTATCAGTCGGCTGTCAAAGGTACGCCGATCCTGATGAAGGATATCCGCGAAGAGGGTATCCAGATGGGCTTGAACGAGGCCTCCAAGCTGCTCGGTAAGCGTGTCGAGAAGGGCCGTTTATCCCCGGCCAAGATGGCCGAAGCCCTCAATGCGATTCGCCCGACCATGTCCTATGGCGATTTCGGCAACGTCGACATCGTCGTCGAAGCAGTGGTCGAGAACCCCAAGGTCAAGCAGGCCGTACTGGCTGAAGTGGAAGGCGCGGTGAAGGACGATGCGATCCTCGCCTCCAACACCTCGACCATTTCCATCAGCTTGCTGGCCAAGGCCCTCAAGCGTCCGGAAAACTTCGTCGGCATGCACTTCTTTAACCCGGTGCACATGATGCCGCTGGTCGAAGTCATCCGTGGCGAGAAGTCCAGCGAACTGGCCGTGGCCACCACCGTTGCCTACGCCAAGAAGATGGGCAAGACCCCCGTCGTGGTCAACGACTGCCCGGGCTTCCTGGTCAACCGCGTGCTGTTCCCGTACTTCGGCGGCTTCTCCAAGCTGCTGGGTTTCGGCGTCGACTTCGTGCGCATCGACAAGGTCATGGAGAAGTTCGGCTGGCCCATGGGCCCGGCGTACCTGTCCGATGTGGTCGGTATCGACACCGGTCACCATGGCCGCGATGTGATGGCTGAAGGCTTCCCGGATCGCATGGCCGTCGAAGGCCGTACCGCGGTCGACGTGATGTACGAAGCGGATCGTCTGGGCCAGAAGAACGGCAAGGGCTTCTACGCCTACGAAATGGACAAGCGCGGCAAGCCGAAGAAGGTCATTGATCCTCAGGCTTACGAATTGCTCAAGCCGATCGTGACCGAGCAGCGTGAAGTGACCGATGAGGACATCATCAACTTCATGATGATCCCGCTGTGCATGGAAACCGTGCGCTGTCTGGAAGACGGTATCGTCGAAACCGCGGCCGAGGCCGATATGGGCCTGATCTACGGTATCGGCTTCCCGCCGTTCCGCGGTGGTGCGCTGCGTTACATCGATACCGTCGGTGTAGCCGAGTTCGTTGCCCTGGCCGACAAATATGCCGATCTGGGCGCGCTGTACACCCCGACTGCCAAGCTTCGCGAAATGGCCGCCAAGGGCCAGAAGTTTTTCGGTTAATCGCGCACAGACTAGAGCGAGAGTGAATTTATGAGCCTGAATCCTAGAGATGCAGTCATCGTCGACTTCGGTCGTACCCCAATGGGGCGTTCCAAGGGCGGCATGCATCGCAACACTCGTGCCGAGACCATGTCGGCCAATCTGATCAGCGGCGTATTGGCACGTAATACCAAGGTCGATCCGGCCGAGGTGGAAGACGTGATCTGGGGCTGCGTAAACCAGACCCTGGAGCAGGGCTGGAACATCGCGCGCATGGCGTCGCTGATGACCCAGATCCCACACAGCAGCGCCGGCCAGACCGTCAGCCGCCTGTGCGGTTCGTCCATGAGCGCCCTGCACACTGCCGTGCAGGCGATCCAGACCGGCAACGGCGATGTATTCGTGGTTGGCGGCGTCGAGCACATGGGTCACGTCGGCATGATGCACGGCGTCGATCCGAACCCGCATCTGTCGCTGTATGCCGCCAAGGCGTCCGGCATGATGGGTCTGACCGCGGAAATGCTCGGCAAGATGCATGGCATCAGCCGCGAGCAGCAGGACGCTTTCGGTGAGCGTTCGCACCGCCTGGCGCACAAGGCCACCGTCGAAGGCAAGTTCAAGGATGAAATCATCCCGATGCAAGGCTACGACGAGAACGGTTTCCTGAAAGTCTTCGACTACGACGAAACCATTCGTCCGGAAACCACTCTGGAAAGCCTGGCTGCTCTGAAGCCCGCGTTCAACCCGAAAGGCGGCACCGTGACTGCGGGTACCTCCTCGCAGATCACCGACGGCGCTTCCTGCATGATCGTAATGAGTGCACAGCGCGCCCAGGATCTGGGCATTCAGCCGATGGCCGTGGTGCGTGCCATGGCCGTGGCCGGTGTCGATCCGGCGATCATGGGCTACGGTCCCGTACCGTCCACTCAGAAAGCCCTCAAGCGTGCCGGCCTGAGCATCAACGACATCGATTTCTTCGAGCTCAACGAAGCCTTCGCCGCCCAGGCCCTGCCTGTGCTGAAGGATCTGAAAGTGCTCGATAAGATGGAAGAGAAGGTCAACCTGCATGGCGGCGCCATCGCCCTGGGTCACCCGTTCGGTTGTTCCGGTGCGCGTATCTCCGGTACCCTGCTCAACGTAATGAAGCAGAACGGTGGGACATTTGGCGTGTCCACTATGTGTGTGGGGCTCGGTCAAGGCATCACCACCATCTTCGAACGCGTTTAAAGGTTCGAGGATGCAAAACCGGGGCCTAGTGCCCCGGTTTTTGTTTTTTGGCCATGCCATCCATGGCGGCACCCCTTCGGGCCGTCGCTACGCGACGTGAAAAATTTCTCCCGGAAATTTTTTGCCGGCAAAAAAATCAAGGAATCCAGCGATGCAGCTACAACCTGGTCTTTATCGCCACTACAAAGGACCCGAGTACCGCGTCCTCGGTGTGGCCCGGCATTCCGAGACCGAACAGCAGATGGTCGTCTATCAGGCGTTATACGGCGATTACGGCCTATGGGTACGGCCGCTGGAAATGTTCTGCGAAAGCGTCGAGGTGGACGGCGAGACGGTGCCGCGCTTTGCCTTGATTCGGGGCGAAACCATGGCTTTTACCCCGTCCTGAGCCGATCTTGCACCATTGCTGCGCTTGACCTCGGCTCAACCGCCACTATATATAGCGGTGCCGCACTAGCAGGCTGTTGAAAGACTACCGTGCCGGTCATGTATCCTCGACTCAACCCGGAATGCTCTCGAACACCGCTTCCACGGCTGACGTTGACTTGCCTGATCTTTACCCACGACCTTTTTCAACAGGCTACTTTCCAACAGGCTACAAGGCGACTCCCGCCTTTCATTTATCGAATTCAGGAATTTTCCAATCCATGGGTAAATCGCTGGTCATCGTGGAATCCCCGGCCAAGGCCAAGACCATCAACAAGTACTTGGGCAACGAGTACGTGGTGAAGTCGAGCATCGGCCACATCCGTGACCTGCCTATCAGTGGCTCGGCAAGTGCCGCCAAGGAGCCGGTCAAGCGCGGCAAGGCGGCCGGTGAGGCACCGACCCTGACACCCAAGGAAAAAGCCAAGCGTCAGCTGGTGGCGCGCATGGGGGTCGACCCCGAGCATGGCTGGAAGGCCAAGTACGAGATCCTCCCGGGCAAGGAAAAGGTCGTCGAAGAACTGCGGCGCTTGGCCAAGGAAGCCGACACCATCTATCTCGCAACCGACTTGGATCGCGAGGGGGAAGCCATTGCCTGGCACCTGCGCGAATCCATTGGTGGCGACGACAGCCGTTACAAGCGCGTGGTGTTCAACGAGATCACCAAGAAAGCCATCCAGGAAGCGTTCGCCGAGCCTGGCGAGCTGGACATCAACCGGGTCAATGCCCAGCAGGCGCGGCGCTTCCTCGATCGCGTGGTCGGCTATATGGTCTCGCCGTTGCTGTGGGCCAAGATCGCTCGCGGCCTGTCCGCCGGTCGCGTGCAATCGGTCGCGGTGAAATTGGTGGTCGAGCGCGAGAAAGAGATCCGCGCCTTCGTTCCGGAAGAGTATTGGGAGGTGCATGCCGATCTCGGTACCGCCAAGGGCGCCAATGTGCGCTTCGAGGTGGCGCGCGAGAATGGCATCGCTTTCAAGCCGCTGAACGAAGCCCAGGCCATGGCAGCCCTGGACGTGCTCAAGGCGTCCAGTTACAGCATCGTCAAGCGCGAAGATAAACCGACCAGCAGCAAGCCCTCGGCGCCGTTCATCACCTCGACCTTGCAGCAGGCGGCCAGCAATCGCCTGGGCTTCGGCGTGAAGAAAACCATGATGATGGCCCAGCGCTTGTATGAGGCCGGCTACATCACTTATATGCGTACCGACTCGACCAACCTCTCGGCCGACGCCGTGAGCATGGTGCGCGATTTCATCCTGGGCGAGTTCGGCAAGCAGTACCTGCCGGCCAACCCTATCGCCTACAGCAGCAAGGAAGGGGCGCAAGAGGCGCACGAAGCGATTCGTCCCTCCGACGTTAATCTCAAGCCGACCCAGCTGTCCGGTATGGAACGCGATGCCGAGCGCCTGTATGAGCTGATCTGGCGTCAGTTCGTCGCCTGCCAGATGCCGCCGGCCGAGTATCTGTCGACCACGGTGACGGTCGCTGCGGCCCAGTTCGAGTTGCGCGCCAAGGGCCGTATCCTCAAGTTCGACGGTTATACCCGGGCGATGCCGCAACTGAGTAAGCCGGGCGACGACGATGTGCTGCCGGAAATGAGTCAAGGCGAAGCGCTCAAGCTGATCAAGCTCGACCCGAGCCAGCACTTCACCAAGCCGCCGGCGCGCTATTCGGAAGCCAGCCTGGTCAAGGAAATGGAAAAGCGCGGTATCGGCCGACCATCGACTTACGCGGCGATCATCTCGACCATCCAGGACCGTGGCTATGTTGCCCTGCATAACCGTCGTTTCTACTCCGAAAAAATGGGCGATATCGTTACCGAGCGCCTCGGTGAGAGTTTCGCCAACCTGATGGACTACGGTTTTACCGCCGGTATGGAAGAGCACCTGGACGACGTGGCCCAGGGCGAGCGCGAGTGGAAACATGTGCTCGATGAGTTCTACGGCGATTTCAAGAGCAAGCTCGAAGTGGCCGAGGCCAGCGACAGCGGCATGCGCGCCAACCTGCCGACACCAACCGATATTCCCTGCCGCGAATGCGGCCGGCCGATGATGATCCGTACCGCGTCCACCGGGGTGTTCCTCGGTTGTTCCGGTTATGCGCTGCCGCCTAAGGAGCGCTGCAAGTCGACCATCAACCTGGTACCGGGCGATGAAATCGCCGCGGACGACGAAGGCGAATCCGAATCCCGCGTATTGTTGGGCAAGCATCGTTGTCCGATCTGCTCGACCGCCATGGATGCTTATCTGCTGGATGAAACCCGTAAGCTGCATATTTGCGGCAATAACCCCGACTGTGCGGGTTATGAAATCGAGCAGGGCCAATACCGCATCAAAGGTTACGAAGGGCCGAGCCTGGAGTGCGATAAGTGCGGCAGCGAGATGCAGCTGAAAACCGGGCGTTTCGGCAAGTTCTTCGGTTGCACCAATGGCGAGTGCAAAAACACCCGCAAACTGTTGAAGAATGGCGAGGCGGCCCCACCGAAAATGGATCCGGTGAAAATGCCGGAGCTCAAGTGCGAGAAGGTCAACGATACCTACATCTTGCGCGACGGTGCTTCGGGGCTGTTCCTGGCTGCCAGCCAGTTTCCGAAAAACCGCGAAACCCGTGCACCGCTGGTATTGGAGTTGATCCCGCATAAGCACGAGATCGATCCCAAGTACCATTTCCTGTGCGATGCACCGAAGCAGGACCCGGAAGGGCGTGCCGCGGTGATTCGCTATAGCCGCAAGACCAAGGAACAGTACGTGCAGACCGAGGTCGATGGTAAGCCGACCGGTTGGCGCGCGTTCTTCGACGGTGGCAAGTGGACGGTCGAAGATAAACGCTGATCGGACAAACAGCGTGCCTGTCGAGGCAGGCGCGTATAGTCGGTTGATCCGTATGGAGGGCGTCAAGATGGCCCATGAGCGTTATACCCGAACCAATCAGAAAATCTTCTATGCAGGGCTCTCGTTGGAGTCCTGGAGCAAGGCGCAAGAGGGAAGGGCAATGAACGCCCAGGCGCTGGTTCAGGCCGAACGCGAGGCGGCGTTGTTTCATTTATATGGCGCGTTGCTCGGGTTGTGCCATGAGATCGCCGGTTACTATCGTCTGCCCAATAGCGATGCGCCGCGGGCGGAAGACTTTCTTACCAAGGCAGTATTGGATGCCGCGCCCAGCCAGGAGCTGGGCGAACTGGTCGAGCTGGCGCAGTCCCCCGACAGTTGGCTTGCCCAATTGCTGAGCGCCTATGCCGAGCTGTTCCAACCGCCCTTGGCGGGCAAGAAAGCCAAACTCGATCCCAGTACGCCGTTGATCACTGCGGTTAGCCTGGATAATGAGGTCGAGCCCTTGCCGCGGGAAACCCTGGAAGCCTGGCGTCAACATCTGAGGGCGTTAGCACAGCGCTTTCGTGAGACCTTGAGCGAGTGGTGATGGCCCTTTGGATCGGCGGGCTAGGGTGTACCCTGCTCGGCTGTTACAATGCCGGCCTTTAGTGGAGAGCCGAATCTATGCCTACATCCTTCCTGGAAATCGTTGAATTGCCCGATGGGCGTATCGCCCTGCGCCGCGCGGAGGATGAGGAGTCGCTGGTCGTGTTGGATTTTTCTGCCGATGCCAAGGCGTTTCTACAGGGGCAGCATGTCGAGGTGGCTAAAGCCATGCTCAATGTCGGCGTACAGATGGCTGGGCGATTGGTCGAGGGCGATTTCGATCATGAAGAGGCGCCGCGCGTCTTGCATTGAGTGCGGAGTGCGTTTGTCGGTCATTTTATAGCGCAACATGCTCAGCCCCATAGGGAAGCGTTTATTGCGAGTCTGTCCGACGCACTTCCTTGTGTATTCTCTGAGTACTCAGCCCAAGCTGATATTCAAGCTTTGCGCTTCCCCTTGCCGCGCAGCCGCTTCCAGTTGCATGCGAGCCGGACGTTCCAGCGGGTGAAACCAGCTGACGACCGTGTGGCTGCGACCGAGTGCTAATGCTTGTCGGGCGAGCTCCAGGGCGCTTTGCTCGCCACGTGGGTGCAGGATGAGAATACGTTCGCGGTTCAGTCCCGCGTCGCGTAGCCAGGCTTGAGTCAGGCTCGCCGGCGGGGCGATCAGGGTGAGCCAGCGAGCGTCGTTGTTATCGCTGAGTTCGCGCAGGATAGGCGCCAATAAGGTCAGGCAGTGTCCGGCAGCGCCACGTAACGACATTTCGCTGAAGGCTTCTGGCGCGTCCTGTGAGGGCGGATCGAGCAAGTCGTTCAGTAGCGGCACCGTGTTGGAGGTCAGAAAGCCTTCGAACAACGGCAGTTGTGTACGGTTCAGCGACTGTGGGAACTGCATAAAGCCTCCTCTGGCAGGTGATCGAGAGCGACCTGCGTTGCCGGTGCTGTGTGAGAATGATCTGTTAGCGGCCCGTTCGGCTGGTCGGTTCGATTAGTCGGTTTCGGCGCCTGAAGCTCTGATACGGTATAACCGCTTCTTGTCTCAGAGCCCTGGGCAACCGGCTAGCGACGGATAACGCCGACACTCAAGCCTTCGATTACGAGATCCTGTTCTTCCAAGTTGACTTGGATCGGTGCGAATTCCGGATTTTCAGCGATCAGCCATACGGTGTTACCTTCGCGTTTGAAGCGTTTAACCGTTACTTCATCGTCTATACGGGCGACGACCACCTGGCCGTTACGCGCCTCGTGCGTGGTATGGACCGCGAGCAGATCACCATCGAAAATACCGATATCCTTCATGCTCATGCCGCGAACACGTAGTAGGTAGTCGGCCCGGGGGTGGAAAAACTCAGGGTTTATCCGGCAGGATTCCTCGACGTGTTGTTGCGCCAGAATCGGTGCGCCGGCGGCGACGCGGCCGATTACCGGCAGGCCGTCGTCTTCTTCATTGTTCGGTTCGAAACCGGGAATGCGGATGCCTCGGGAGGCGCCGGGGGTCATTTCGATAGCGCCTTTGCGGGCCAGCGCTTTGAGGTGCTCCTCGGCTGCGTTCGGCGACTTGAAACCCAGCGCCTGAGCGATTTCTGCGCGGGTAGGCGGGTAGCCGTTGTCTTCAAGGCAATGCTTGATGAAGGCGAGAATTTCAGCTTGGCGTGGCGTTAGTTTAAGCATTCGGCGACTCTGTTTTTATATACAGTGGCTGGGATTATATACAGTGAAGTGCGCTTGGCAATCACTCTTTTCTTTCCTTTGCTCAGTCGTTTCTCTCGCACTATTGTTACTCGCTCCGCAGGGCGGGCGTCTGCCAGGGTGAATGTTGTATCGCCTTGTGCGCTTGCCGATAAGATGCAAGCCTTCGACTTGACAAGGTCGCCGCTTAAAACGTATGTTTCAAACGAGTGTTTGTTAGGTGAGAAGTCATGGCCCAGTCGGAAACTGTTGAGCGCATTTTGGATGCGGCAGAGCAGTTGTTTGCGGAAAAAGGTTTCGCTGAAACCTCCTTACGTTTGATTACAGGCAAGGCGGGCGTCAATCTGGCTGCGGTGAATTATCACTTCGGCTCCAAGAAAGCGCTGATTCAGGCGGTTTTTTCGCGTTTTCTCGGGCCTTTCTGCAGCAGTCTCGAGCGCGAATTGGATCGCCGTCAGGCCAAGCCCGGCGCTACCTACAGTCTCGAAGAACTGCTGGAGTTGCTGGTCGAACTGGCATTGGAAGTGAAGCCGCGCAGCGGCAACGATCTATCGATTTTCATGCGTCTGTTGGGCTTGGCGTTC
Organism: uncultured Pseudomonas sp.; assembly: GCA_966211665.1. GTDB lineage: Bacteria > Pseudomonadota > Gammaproteobacteria > Pseudomonadales > Pseudomonadaceae > Aquipseudomonas. The sequence continues at coordinate 9,475 of CBIHQF010000040.1, forward strand.
AGTCAGAGCCAGGGGCACCTGCGCAAGTACCTACAAGAGGTCTACGGCAAAATATTCCGTCGTTACATGTTGCTGGTGAACGAGGCCGCGCCGCGTATCCCGCCACTGGAATTGTTCTGGCGCGTGCATTTCATGCTCGGCGCCGCGGCCTTCAGCATGTCCGGTATCAAGGCATTGCGCGCCATGTCCGAGGCCGATTTCGGGGTGAATACCTCGATCGAGCAGGTGATGCGTTTGATGGTGCCTTTTCTCGCCGCCGGCATGCGTTCGGAAAGCGGCTTGACCGATGGCGCCCTTGCAGCTGCGCAGCTCAAGCCTCGGGTCAAAGGGGCTGGAGCCCCCGCCAAAGTTTGATTTGCCATGGGTGGGCTTGGCGGGTTCGATCCGCTAAGCTAGCCGCCCATGCGCACCCTCGATTCTCTCCATATCTCGTTGGCCGATCAGTGCCTCTACGGCTTTGCCGATGGGCGGCTGCTGCTGCGAGTGCCGGTCTCCACGGCTGCCAACGGTGCGGGCGAGCGCAACGGTTCCGGTTGTACCCCGCGTGGTTTGCATCAAGTGCGGGCGAAGATCGGCGAAGGTCTGCCATGCGCCGCAGTGCTACGCGGGCGTCGTTGGACCGGCGAGGTCTGGACGCCGCTGCTGCATGAGCAATTTCCCGGGCGCGACTGGATCCTCACGCGAATCCTCTGGCTTAGCGGCCGTGAACCCGGGCGCAACAGGCTTGGCGATCTGGACAGCTTTCGCCGCTATATCTATTTGCACGGTACGCCCGACTGCGAGCCCATGGGAGTGCCGCGCTCCCATGGCTGTGTGCGCCTGCGCAATACCGATCTGCTTGAGTTGTTCCCGCGCGTCCCTCTTCATTGCGCCGTCCAGATCGACGAGGCGCCATGCCCGGCCTGGGCGAGCGCATCTCTCGATTAAGGATTATTTGCATGCAAGGCTCGTTAATGTTGGATATCGCCGGCACCTGGCTGACCGCCGAAGACCGGCATTTGCTGCGTCAGCCGCAAGTCGGCGGTTTGATTCTATTCGCCCGCAATATCGAAAGCCCGCAGCAGGTACGTGAGCTGTCCGCAGCCATTCGGGCGCTGCGCCCCGATCTGTTGCTGGCGGTTGACCAGGAGGGCGGGCGGGTGCAACGCCTGCGTCAGGGGTTCGTGCGGTTGCCGGCGATGCGCGCGATTGCCGATAACGCCAATGCCGAAACGCTGGCCGAACACTGCGGTTGGTTGATGGCCACCGAGGTGCTTGCGGTTGGCCTTGATCTCAGCTTCGCGCCGGTGCTGGACTTGGATCATCAGCGCAGCGCGGTGGTCGGCAGTCGGGCGTTCGAAGGCGATGCGCAGCACGCCACCGCGTTGGCCGGGGCTTTTATCCGCGGCATGGCCGCCGCGGGCATGGCAGCCACCGGTAAACACTTCCCCGGTCACGGCTGGGCCGAAGCCGATTCCCATGTGGCGATTCCGGTGGATGAGCGCAGCCTGGAGCAGATTCGTGCCCGGGATTTGCAGCCGTTCGCGCAACTGAGCCAGCAATTGGCGGCGGTGATGCCGGCCCATGTCATCTATCCTCAGGTGGACGCCCGGCCTGCCGGTTTTTCCCGGCGCTGGCTGCAGGACATCCTGCGCGGCGAGTTGAAATTCTCCGGGGTGATTTTCAGCGATGACCTGTCGATGGCGGGTGCCCATGTGGTCGGCGATGCGGCCTGTCGTATCGAAGCCGCTCTCAGCGCCGGTTGCGATATGGGTTTGGTGTGTAATGACCGTGGCGCGGCGGAACTGGCCTTGAGCGCCTTGCAGCGGCTCAGGGTAATGCCTCCTCAAGGTTTGGCGCGGATGCGCCGGCAAGCTTTTCCGGGTATCGAATACAAGCAGCACCCACGTTGGTTGGAAGCGCTCGGCGCGTTACGCGTCGCGCAATTAATCGCTTGAGGAGAGTTAAATGACTGTCTACGCCATTATCGGCGGTACTGGCCTGACTCAGCTCGATGGGCTGACCATCAATGCTGCGCTGCACCTGGATACACCTTATGGTGCTCCCTCGGCGCCGGTATTGCGAGGGCAATATGCTGGCGGTGAAGAAGTGCTGTTTCTCGCCCGTCACGGCCATCCGCACCGAATTCCGCCGCACCAGGTGAACTACCGCGCCAATCTCTGGGCGCTGAAAGAGTCGGGAGCCAAAGCGATCATCGCGGTGAATGCGGTGGGTGGGATTCATTCGTCCATGGCCACCGGCCATTTCTGTTTGCCGCATCAGCTTATCGACTACACCTCGGGGCGTGAGCATACCTTCTATGAAGGTGAGCTCGAGCACGTCACTCATGTGGATTTCAGTCATCCCTACGATACTGCGTTGCGGGCAAAGCTTGCCGCTGCCCTCGACCAGCACCGCTGCAGCTACAGCTCCCATGGGGTGTATGGCTGCACTCAGGGGCCGCGTCTGGAAACGGTCGCCGAAATCGCCCGTATGGAGCGAGATGGTTGCGATATCGTCGGAATGACGGGTATGCCGGAAGCAGCGCTGGCGCGCGAGTTGGCCTTGCCCTATGCCTGCCTGGCGTTGGTGGTGAACCCCGCGGCCGGCAAGTCCAACACGCTGATCACCATGGCGGAAATCGACCGTGCGCTGGAAGAGGGCATGGGGCGGGTGAAGTCGGTGTTGGCCCACGTCTTGACCAACTGAGTTCCGAGGTAGAGCTACGGAGAGTGGCCGGATGCAATCCGGGAGCGGATTGGCAAAGTGGTGGATTTTCCCGGATTGCATCCGGGCTACAAAAAATGCCGTTCACCTGCCTTAAGTGGACGGCATTGCACTTCTCGCACCGGGTTTAAAGCGAGCGAATGCGCACCAGCATGCCGAGGCTACCGTGGTCGAGAAACGTCAGTTCGCCGTTCTGCAAGCGGATGCTGTGCTTGAACAGTTCGCTGCTATTGAGCAGACCGCTCTCGTCGAACTGGTTGATCCAAAGGTTGGCGTCGAGGTCGATCAGGCCGTCCTGCTTGAGCGTCAATGTACCTTCTACCGGGAAATGCCCGAATTGTTCGTCGCCGGTGCTCAGCGCCACGCTGCTGGGCGCGGCGCCGATAGGCTGCGCCCAGGCTTTATGCAGCAATACCCGGTAGCCGTTGCCGGGGTTGAGTTTGCTCGCTTCGCTATCCAGCGTCGTCGCGCGTTCCTGCTCCGGACCAATGGGCTGCGCACCTTGCGCCCAGTCGTCCGGGGCGGGGCGGGCGGCGGGGAGCTGCTCGGCGTTCTGGCGGAAGACGATGACCTCCACCTGATACAGCGATTCGGCGGCGGCCGGGTTGGCGGTCAGCAACGACAGCAGTAACAGCGGCAACAGGGCCAGGGGGCGGAGGGCGCGCATCGGGTCGATCCTTTAGCTGGAGGGAGTCAGGCGCTCGAACAGTGCTTCGAGCGTATTGAAGCGTTCTTCGGGGCGTTCCATGGGCACTTGGAATTTGAACAGGGTAGCGCCTTCGAACTTGTAGCGGTTGGGCTGGCTTTGGATCAGCCTTATCAGGGTCAAGGGGTCGACGCAGGTGTCGGTGGCGAATTCCAGGCGTCCGCCCTGAGGGCCGGCGTCGACCTTTTTGATCCCGAGTTTTTCCGCCTGCAGCTTCAACAGGGTCAGGCGGATCAGGTTCTTGCTCGGCTCCGGCAGTAAGCCGAAACGGTCGATCATCTCGACCTGCAATTCCTTCAAGCCGTCCTCGTTGATCGCCGAGGCGATGCGCTTGTAGAGAATCAAGCGCGTATGCACATCGGGCAGATAGTCCTCGGGGATCAGCGCCGGCACCCGCAGGTTGATTTCCGGGCCGCCGCCCAGGGGTTGCTCGAGATTCGGTTGCTCGCCCTTGCGGATGGCCTTGACCGCGCGCTCGAGCATTTCCATATAGAGGGTGAAGCCCACCGCCTGGATCTGCCCGCTCTGGCCATCGCCGAGCAATTCGCCGGCGCCGCGGATTTCCAGATCGTGGGTGGCGAGCAGAAAGCCCGCACCGAGGTCCTGGGCGCCGGAAATGGCTTCCAGGCGTTTCTGCGCATCCTCGGTCATCTGCTTGCGCGGCGGCGTCAGCAGGTAGGCGTAGGCCTGGTGGTGGCTGCGTCCGACCCGGCCGCGCAACTGGTGCAACTGAGCCAGGCCGAACTTGTCGGCGCGCTCGATGATGATGGTGTTGGCGCTGGGTACGTCGATGCCGGTTTCGATGATGGTCGAGGCGATCAGTACGTTGAAGCGTTTGTGATAGAAGTCGCCCATCACCTGTTCCA
>CBIHQF010000041.1:0-13566 GCA_966211665.1 uncultured Pseudomonas sp.
AACCGGTGCGCTTCATCATCGGAATGGTGAAGGTGCCGGTGGTCACCACGTTGGCGATCGACGAACCGGAAATCAGCCCGGTCATGCCCGAGGCCACCACCGCCGCCTTGGCCGGACCGCCGCGCAAATGCCCGAGCAGGCTGAACGCCAACTGGATGAAGTAGTGACCCGCGCCGGCTCGCTCGAGCAGCGCACCGAACAGCACGAAGAGGAACACGAAGCTGGTGGACACGCCGAGGGCGATGCCGAACACCCCTTCGGTGGTGATCCACTGGTGATTCGCCAAGGCGTTGAAGCTCACCCCGCGATGGGACAACAACCCCGGCATATAGGGCCCGGCCAGGCTGTAGACCAGAAACACCAGGGCGATGATCGCCAACGGCGGGCCGAGGGCGCGGCGCGTGGCTTCGAGCAGCAGCGGCATGCCGATACAGGCGGTGACCAGATCGGCAGTGGTCAGGCTGCCGGGGCGCTGCGCCAGTTGTTGATAGAAGACGAACAGGTAGGCGGCGCTGGCGGCGGCCACCAGGCCGAGCACCACATCCGTCAGCGGCACCCGATCGCGCGGCGACCTCTTGAACGCCGGGTAGGCGAGAAAGGCCAACAATAGGGCGAAGGCCAGGTGAATGGCGCGGGTTTCGGTGTCGTTGAGTACGCCGACGCCGAACACGAAGGGCAGCGGCGAGGCGATCCACAGCTGGAACAACGACCAGAGCAGGGCCAGGCCGGCGATCACCTTGGCCATGGGGCCAAGCGGTGTACGCGCGCCGACGTCCTGAGCGATCAGTTCTTCGGTGGACAGTTGCTTGTCATGCATGGAGGGACCTGCATTCGAATAGTCGGGAAACGGCAAAACCCGCGGCCTTGCGGCACGCGGGCTGGTTTCAAGCATAGGCTGGGCGGATCAGCACTTCCGTAGCCCGGATGAAATCCGGGGAAATCTGGCGTCTAGTGAGCCTCCCCGGATTGCATCCGGGCTACGGGATAAGGCTTACATCCAGCCGCGTTCCTTGTAGTAGCGAACGGCGCCTTCATGCAGCGGCGCGGTCAGGCCGACCTTGATCATGTCTTCCGCCTTGAGATCGGCGAAGGCAGGGTGCAGACGCTTGAAACGGTCGAGGTTGTCGAATACCGACTTGACCAGCTGATAGACCATTTCCGGGCTGGCTTTGGCGGAGGTCGACAGCACCGCCTTGCCGCCGATCGACGGGGTCGGCGCGTCGTTGCCCTTGTACAGGCCACCGGGAATTTCGGCCTTGGTGTAGTAGGTTTTTTCCGCCAGCAGCTTGTCGATGTCCGGGCCGGTTACCGGCACCAGCACCGCGTCGGTGGTGGTGGTGGCTTCCTGGATGGCGCCGTTGGGATGGCCGACGAAGTAGGTCATCGCATCGATATTGTTATCGCCCAGGGCGGAAGCCTGCTCGGCCGGCTTGAGCTCGGAGGACAGGGCGAATACCGACTTGTCCCAGCCTTTCACCCGCATGATTTCTTCGAGGGTGTCGCGCTGGCCGGAGCCGGGGTTGCCGATATTGACGCGCTTGCCTTTGAGATCGTCGAAGCTGGCGATCTTGGCGTCGCGGCGGGCGAGTATGGTGAAGACTTCGCTTTGCAGGGAGAACACGGCGCGCAGGTCGTCCATCGCACCTTCGGCCTCGAAAGGCGCCGCGCCCTTGAGTGCCTTGTACTGATGGTCGGACTGCATGATGCCGAAATTGAATTCGCCGCTGCGCAGGCCGTTGACGTTGGCCACGCCGCCACCGCTGGCCGGGGCGTTGCACTTGATGCCATGTTCAGCCGAGCCGCGATTGACGAAACGGCAGATGGATTGACCCGCGACGTAGTACACGCCGGTTTGCCCGCCGGTACCGATGGTCACGAATTTTTCTTCGGCCTGTACCGCGCCGCCCAGGGTGATACCCGCGAGTGCGACAGACAGGGTCCATGCCAAGGATTTGCCTTTCATGGGAGAGTTTCCTTATTTAGTTATGTGAAACGATCACACCTTGTGGGCGTCGATCGCGGGCGGAAGTTTAACCGCTCGAGCCTGCGTTGCGGGAAGAGAAACACCGACAGCTACCGGCGAACACCCCTCATAGCCTAGACCGCACCGCGCTGGCCGCTTGCAGGCAATCCAACAAACAGTCGAGGGCCGGGTGCTGCTGGGCGCGGCGTACCAGCGCGACCAGCTCGCGCTCGAAACCCAGCTCGCCGAGCTCGATCACCCGCAAGCGGGCCGCGCGCTGCAACCACAGGCCGGCCCGCGGAATCAAGGAAACGCCCATGCCGCATTCGACCATCCGCACTATGGCTTCCAGCTCGTCCAGCTCCAGCGCTTCGCGCACATGCAGGCGATGCGTGCGGAGAAATCTGCTGACCTGGCGCCCGCCAAAGGAGCCGCGGTCATAGCGCACCAACGGCTGCTCGGCGAGCAACTTCAAGGGCTCATCGCCGGCCACATCCAGGGGTGCGATCAACACGAAGGGTTCGCGCGCCAGGCTGATTTGCCGCAGCTCTTTGGGCAGCTCGAACGGCGGTTTGATCATCAGCGCCAAGTCGAGCTCGCCGGCGTCCAGTTGGCTGAGCAACTGCAAGGACACGCCCGGCACCAGTTTCAGTTCGACGCCCGGTGCCGCCGCGCGAAAACCCGGCAAGGCATCGGGCAGCAAACCGGTCTGTACGCTGGCGATGGCGCCGATCTTCAGTTCGCCGCGCCACTCGGTCGCCGCGGTCGGCAAGGCCATTTGCGCATAGAGCGCGAGCATCTGTTCGGCCAGCGGTAACGCATGCCGGCCGGCGGCATTGAGCACCGCGGCGCGGCCGCTGCGATCGAACAAGCGCACCCCGAGCCCTTGTTCGAGCACGCGCATCTGCGCGCTGACCGCCGATTGGGTGAGGCCGACCTGTTGTCCGGCGGCGGCGAAGGTGCCATGGCGGGCGACCATCAGAAAGGTTTTCAACTCGCGCAACATAAGCGCCTCGATCGATCGATTTTGTTTGTGCTCGCGAGCAATGATATTCGCTTTTAATCGGAATCGTTGTTGCTGAGAATCGTCGAACAACATCTATCAGGAGTCAGCGCATGGCACTCGCCCCTTTCCACCTCGCAATCCCGGTCCACGATCTGAACGCCGCCCGGCATTTCTATGGCGAGGTATTCGGCTGCGCCGAGGGCCGCAGCAGCGAGCATTGGGTGGATTTCGATTTCTTCGGCCATCAGTTGGTGATTCACCAGGCGCCACAAATGGACTACCAGCGGGCCACGCCCAGCAATGCGGTGGATGGCCACGACGTACCGGTACCGCACTTCGGCGTGGTGCTGGGCTGGGACGATTGGCAGACCCTGGCCGCGCGCCTGCAAGCCAAGGGCACCGCCTTCGTCATCGAGCCCTATGTGCGTTTTCAGGGCCTGCCCGGCGAACAGGCGACGCTATTCCTGCTCGACCCTTGCGGCAATGCCCTGGAGTTCAAGGCGTTCAAGGATATCGACCAGCTGTTCGCCAAATAGGCCGCAAGCGATTGGCTATGTACCTGATCTCGTAGGGTGCACCATGCGCACCAACCCTGGCTGCAGACTCTTGGTGCGCAGGACGCACCCTACTTTCTGCGGCCAAACGGTTTGCCTATAGCGTTTTCATAGATAGTTGCAATGGACAGGCCGGGCTGAGGTCGAAACTCCAGTGCCGAATGCCGCATCCCCAGCAAGGAGCGGCCCGGCCCGACAAACGCAAAAGCCGGATACATTCTGTCGCTGGCCTTCGCCGCCCGCGCCGGGCAAGATGCCGCGCCTGAGTTCCAACAATCCAGAGACAGCCGATCATGCAACGTTTTCTCAGTATCGCCCTGGCCATGTGCCTGGGCCTGACCTTCAGTTTCGAGGCCGACGCCAAGCGCCTGGGTGGCGGCAAATCTTTCGGCTCCGCACCGAGCCATCAAACCACCACGACCCGCCAGACCCAAACGCAGACCCAACAAGCTGCACCGGCACCAACGGCTGGCCGTCAGCCCGCAGCCACCAGCGGCGCTTCGCGCTGGCTAGGCCCGCTGGCCGGTTTGGCCGCCGGTGGCCTGCTCGCCTCGATGTTTATGGGTGAGGGTTTCGAAGGCTTGAAGATCATGGACCTGCTGATCTTCGGCCTGATCGCCTTCGTGCTGTTCCGCCTGTTCCGTATGTTCGCCGCGCGCAATCAGCACGCCGGCCCGGCGAGTGCCAACGGCGCACCGATGCAGCGCGAAATGCCCGGCCAGACCGCGCCTGGTTCGATCTTCGGCGGCGCCAGCGCCGCAGCGATCAAACCGGTGATCAACGCCCCGGCCTGGTTCAACGAGCAAAGCTTCGTCGCTGCCGGTCGCGAGCACTTCCTCAGCTTGCAGCAGCACTGGGACGCGAATGAAATGGATAAGATCGCCGAATTCGTCACCCCGCAGTTGCTGGAGTTCCTCCGCCGCGAGCGCGCCGGGCTGGGCGATGGCTTCCAGTCCACCTATATCGACGACCTCGATGTACAACTCGATGGCGTCGACGATCTCAGCGACAAAACCGTCGCCACCCTGACCTTCACCGGCGTGGCCAAAACCTCGCGCTTCGACCAGGGCGAAGCCTTCAGCGAAAGCTGGCGCCTGGAGCGTGCAGTCGGCGACAACCAGCCCTGGCTGGTCGCGGGCATCCGCCAGAATGGCTGATCGCTAATCGGCTAAAAAACAAAACCCGGACTTGTTCCGGGTTTTTGTTGTTGGCGCTCCCCTCCTCGGCTACCGACGGCACCCCACGCACAACGGCCTGCTAGTGTCGTATCAACCATCATATGTCGGTCTAACGCCAGGCTGCGTGGGAGGGGCCGGGCGGCACTCCGCTTTAGCCGCGATTGACCTTAAAGACGCTGGAAGCATCGCGGCTGAAGCCCCGCCCACGGGCTGCGACAAATGGATTCGTGTCGCGACACTAGCCTTCGCCAACCGAAAGGGTAAGGCGAGCATCGACCTTGCCGGTATCCGCTCTATCCAAATTCACTTCCGTAAAGCGCACGCCTTTATCCTGCAATTCAGACAGCCAACGCAGCATCGGCTCAAAGGCTGCCTGCGTTAGTGATATCTGCAGCCCGTTTTGCCCCTCATTATCGAAACGATCGAGGGCCAAGCCATGCTGCTGGGCACTGGCAGTCACCACGCTCTGGAGCTGATCTGGAGTGAGCTGGGTCTTGCCGCTCTTGAGCAGCAGGCGCGCGTGATCGGCGTTCTGCAACAGATAAGCGTACAGCTCCCGCTGTTGATCATGATGTGCGCGGGCCTGCTCGAGCTTGCTGGCTATCGGCTGCCAGACGAGCAGGTAGAACAACATAAGGGCGAGAAAGGCGCCGAGCATGCCTAGCGCCATCCGATCGCGCGCAGGAAGATGCAACCAGCGTTGCAGAACAGGCGATTGGGTCGCGCGCTCAATCAGCTGATTCTTCAGGTTGGCCAAAGTATTCATACGCCCCTCCCCAGAACCACACGGGCGGAAATTCCCTGCTCTTCTCGATTGGCCGAGCCCAGCTGTACGGTCATACCTGCATCCACCAAGCGCTGACGCAGTTGCTCCAGTTCAGGAAAGTCCTTCGCCGTTACCTGCAGAGTCAGATCGCCCCTGTTCTCGCTGTAGTCCACCTGCATAACGGCAATAGACGACTTGGCCTGGGATATCGCCAGCGCCGCCTGCTCCATCATGCTGATGAAGCCGCCATTTATCTGCGCGCCCTGGTTGAGATGGGCAGCGAACTGGGCTTTGAGATTCACGATGCGACGGTCGTCTGGAAATAGCTCTTTATAAAGCGCCAAACTGGACTTGGCATAGAAGTCGCCTTGCCTATCGAGGTACCAAGCCTTCCCCAGATCGAACCCCAGAAACAGCAGAACCACCATGCCCAGCGCCAAGGATGCAGGCCGCCAGATATCCCAACTGCCCTTATCACTGCGGCGGGAGAACTCCCCCCGCGCAAGGTCAGTGGCATTCACTTGCTCCGCTGCAAGTAAACGATAGGGGTTCTCCACGTCTTGCAGCAGCGTCGCGGTGGCGCAGAGGTCTTTTAATTGCGACCACCGCTGCGCAGGGAACGCCATGCGCGCTTCACCGGCGCCACCCATCAGGCCTCGTTGTTCGAGAAAAATCACGTGTTCGGCGTCGCGCGGTAATAGATCCGCATCGACATAGATGGCCGCGATCTTCAGCCCCCGATCCTCTAGCTGTTCCAGACAACCGCGCAGCAAATCGCGCCGCACCGCCAACACCCGATAACGCCCATCAGGCAGCTGCTCGCCCAGCGCCAAGTGAAACAACTCGACGTCTTCCGCCAGCATATCCTCCACCGCATAGGGGAGCGCTTGCTGCATCAAGTGGGTTTTGCGGGTCGGCAAACTGACCAGGAATGAACTGGCCACCTCCATCGGTAAGACCAGAGCCACAGGCTTACCGTCCAAACGGCTGGAACAGCTGGCAATGTCCAACAGCTCGCACTCGCCATCCGCCTGCTGCCAATACAGCTGACTATCGTCGGCAAGCTCGCCAGCGTTAGCTGCAGGGAGGAAAAGACAATCCTTCATTATTCGTCCTGTTGCTTAGGGGGCGTGAGAGGCAAATGCCCCGGCAGCCCGAGATCACGGCGTAATACCCGCACGTCGCCTTTGGCGTCACGCTGCAGGGTGCTGAACAGTACTTGTCTACGGTCGGCCAAACGCACATCACTGCTCACTTGAAAGTATGAACTGCCAACAGCCAAGCCAGCCCCTTTGACGGCGGTGCCGGCCATCGCGGGCTGCTCGAGAAAACTTTGCACATCGGCATAACCATCACGCCCGCGGCCGACAATCAGGGCCTGCGCGGAGCCGGTATCGAGCGAGTCGGATAGCGATGAGAGCACCATGGCACTGGCGGTATTCACATTCAACGGCACCTTGGCCGGCAGCGCCGCGACGAACGGCAGCAGCAGACGATAGTCATCCTCGCTCATGCCCAGCAACAGGCGCAGTTCGGAAGGGTCCTGCATTTCCTGGCTGGCATTGCGGTAGGGCGGCTGCATCAACAAATACTGATTGTCCTCGGCGCCATGTTCGCCTGTCGGCTCCTGGTCTTGATCGAGCCAATCCACCAATCGCTCGGCGTAGGCCGTTTCGATCCGCAAGCGCTGCAGCAGTCGATTGAAGCGTTCGACTGCGACTTTATTGATTTGCCCATCCTGCACCAGGCTGTTGAGATTGAAACGCCCCGCCAGATCCTCGATACGTACGCTGATTTCGCCTTCATCGATGGGAAACGCAGGCAGCGGCTTGCCCCAATCTTCCAACGGATGATCCACAGGATTTCTCGGGTCGCTCCCTGGCGCCTTGAGGTCGCGCAAAAGCACAGCCTGGCCCAATGCCTCGCCGCCGAGCGCATAGTGCCAAGCTTGGCGGGTGAGTACCTGATTGGCACTGCTGCGGATCGCCAGTTGCTGGCGCGCGATCAGCCCGGCACAGATCACCGTGACGATCGACACCACCAGCAAAACCGTCAGCAAAGCCACACCGCGCTGGCGATTCATGTGGTTACCTTGGTTTCAGAGGGTTGCGCTGTTTCAGTGTCCGGGTCGCCGGCCGGCGGAGGCGTTTGCTCTTCTGGCGCTGCATCCAGGCTTGGCTCGGGTAGCCGGTACAGGCGGGTCAAATCGCCGTAGTGGCGGTGTTCTATCTTCAGCTCCACGGCTACCGGCATCAGCCTGCGGCGCTGCTCAGGGGGCAGCTGACTCTGCGCCGGCGGCCACTGCTGCTGCCACTGCCCGCGTTCATCCATGTAGCGCAACTCGATAGCCTTCACCCCATCCAGAACCTTCTGCACCCTGGGCGGGCTATCGACGGCCTGATCCAACACCGACCAATAAACCCGCTCCAACTGTTCGCCCGCAAGGCGCCAGCGCACCCGTTGCAGTTGAGCGCGGGGCAGGCCCAAGGGGTTGCGCCAGCCGGTACGGGTGAATTCAAGTGCGCTACTGCCATCGATAGCCCCTTGCTCACCGAGCAAGCCCGCCCGCTCATCGCCATAGGGGTCGCGTACCGCACGCCCAATGGTCTGCGCCAAATCGCGGTCGAAGGAGGCAAAGGCGCGGGTCAGTTCGCGTAAGGTTTTTTCATGCTGGCGCGTCACTTCATCCGCTTTCAATACGGAGTCGAGCATCTGGTAGGTCGCGATCCCCAATAACGCGAAAATTGCGATGGCGATCATCACTTCGAGCAATGTGAAAGCGCGTTGCCGGTTCATCCGCCGCGCACCGCGAGAAAGCCCACCAGCGTCAGCACCGAACGCTCTTTTACCGGCCCACTAGCGCCGCGCTCGGCCTTGGGTGCGACCCAGACCGTCACCCGCCGCAGCCCCTTATCGCTGGTCGCTTCGATTTCACTGTGGGTTTCCCAGCTCCGACCACCAAACTCCAGAACCTTGTCTTCGCGACCCTCGCCAGGAGTGGGGCGTTGCAACTGCAACTCGGCGATACGGTTGTCGGCGATCCAGCCCGCCATGCTCTTGGCCTCAAGCTGCGCGGCAATCCGTAAGCTGCGGCTGCTCGCGGTCAGCACCGAGCCGGCGACAGTGGCAAAAATCGCCAACGCCACCAAGACCTCGAGCAAGGTAAAACCACGCATCGCCTTCATCACGCTCAATCCTTCGCCAATTCGGCAGTCGGCAACTGATAACCATCGCTCGCCAATGCGTAGGCGCCCCCAGCGGAGCGCCGCTCCTCGATCCTCATGCGGAACGGTGACAGCTCGCCGCTGGACAGGATAAGTACCTGGGGTAGCAGTCGTTCCTTCGGTTGTTCAGGATTATCGCGGCTCAGCGCCGATGCATCCTCAAGGGGTTTGGGCTCTGGCAGTTTCAGCGCCTCGCCCTCCAGCTCCAGCGATAACCGTGCCCAGACTGGAATGCGATGCTCGCGCTGACTTTCCAGCGCAGCCCAGTTGCCTGAGGCATTGTCATAGCTCAGCACGCGGTAGCCCTCGGCCTTTACCAGCAGACCATACTCTCGGCCATCCAGCACCGCCTCATCAGCCAATACACTGATCAATGCCGCGAGCCGCTCGGCTTCATCGCGCAATTCGCGGCTGCTGCTCGAATTGCCCGAAGACAGGACGGCCAGGCTGGTCAGGCTGCCGATAATCACCAGCACCACGAGCAGCTCGATCAGGGTGAAACCGCGGGGCTGGCGCATGGTCGCTTACAGGTCCCAGTTGCCGATATCGGCGTCCTGGTCGCTGCCGCCTTCCTTACCGTCGGCGCCCAGCGAATAGAGGTCGAACTGGCCTTTGGTGCCCGGCGCCAGGTATTGGTAGACATTGCCCCAAGGATCGACCGGCAAACGCTTGAGGTAGCCGTCCTTGTTCCAGTTCTTCGGCTGCGGGTTGCCCGACGGCTTTTTCACCAGGGCTTCCAGGCCCTGCTGGGTGCTCGGGTAGTTGTGATTATCCAACTTGTACATGTCGAGCGCGGCGGCTACCGCTTTGATATCGCCCTTGGCCACGGTGATCTTGGCCTGGTCCGGCCGGCTCATCACCTGCGGCACCACCAGGGCGGCGAGAATGCCGAGAATGACCACTACGACCATGATTTCGATAAGGGTGAAACCCGTTTGACGCTTACCGAACCGCGGCAAAGCTACCTGCATTGTCGGTCGTGCGTTTTTCAACGATCCGTTATTCACCTAATTACCCCACCAACTGATTGAGAGACAGAATCGGCATCAGGATGGCCAAGACGATGACCAACACCACTACCCCCATAAACACCAACATGAACGGCTCGAACAGTCCCACCAACAGAGACACCTGGGCGCCGAGGTCGTTTTCCTGATTGCGCGCGGTGCGCGCGAGCATCTGATCCAGCTCGCCGGAACGTTCGCCGCTGGCGATCATGTGCATCATCATCGGCGGGAACTGGCCGCTGGCTTCCAGCGCGCGGGTCAGGCTGCCGCCTTCGCGGACTTTCTGCGCGGCGATCACCACTTCGGCGCGGATCACCCGATTGACGATGACTTCGGCGCCGATGCCCAGGGCTTCGACCAGCGGCACGCCGCTCCGGGTCAGAATCGCCAGGGTCGAGGCGAAGCGTGCGCAGTCGGTGGCGCGAATCAGCTTGCCGACCAGCGGCACGCGCAGCAAAAAGCGGTGCCAACGCAGCTTCATCGCGTCGTCGCGCAAGGCCAAGCGCAGGGCGACAAAGCCCAGCACGGCGAGAATCACCGCAAGCCAACCCCAGTTCTTCACCCATTCACTCATGGCGATCAGGCCGCGGGTCAGCGCCGGCAGGGTTTGCCCGGAGTCGACGAATACCCGCACGATATCCGGCACCACGTAGCCGAGCAGAAAGCCGACGATCAGCAGCGAGGCGCACATCAGGATCATCGGATAGAGCAAGGCCAGCTGGATCTTCTGCCGCGACTGCTGGCGCTGTTCGGTGTAATCGGCCAACTGTTCCAGCACCGGCCCCAGATGGCCGGCATGCTCGCCCGCCGCCACCGTGGCGCGGTACAGCTCGGGGAAGGCCGCGGGAAATTCCTTGAGGCTACTGGCCAGATCATGACCTTCGAGCACCCGCGCGCGTACCGCCAGCAACATGCTCTGGATGCGCGGTGTGCCGGCCTGGGCCGCGGCCGCGCGTAGCGCTTCCTCGATCGGCAACGCGGCCTGCACCAGGGTCGCCAACTGCCGGGTGAGCAGCGCCAGATCGCGCGCCGACAACCCGCGGGTGAAACTGAAATGCCCGCCGCCCACGGCGTTTTCGCGGGTGCGCGTGGCTTTGACATCCAGCGGCGCCATCTGCCGCTCGCGCAGAATCTGCCGCACCTGGCGCGCGCTATCGGCTTCCAGCACGCCTTTCTGCTGACGGCCTTTGCCGTCGAGGGCGAGGTATTCGAATGCGGCCATTACTCTTCTCGCGTCACGCGCAATACTTCCTCGACCGTGGTAGCGCCTTCAAGCACCTTGCGCCGGCCATCCTCGCGGATGCTCGGGCCGAGGGTACGGGCGTGGCGGGTCATGTCCTGCTCGGAGGCGGCGTTGTGGATCAGGGTGCGCAGGTGGTCGTCGAACACCACCAGCTCGTAGATGCCGGTACGGCCGCGGTAGCCGAGCTGCTTGCACTCCGGACAACCCTTGGCATGAAACAGCGTGGGAGGCTGTTGCGGGTCCACTCCGAGCAGACCACATTCGGCCTGGTCCGCCGTATAGGGTACCTTGCAGCTGGGGCACAGCACGCGCACCAGGCGCTGCGCCAACACGCCCAGCAGCGAGGAGGACAGCAGGAAAGGCTCGATGCCCATATCGACCAAACGCGTCACCGCACCTATGGCGCTGTTGGTGTGCAGCGTGGAGAGCACCAGGTGGCCGGTGAGCGAGGCTTGTACGGCGATCTCGGCGGTGTCCTTGTCGCGGATTTCGCCGACCATCACCACATCCGGATCCTGACGCAGAATGGCGCGCAGGCCGCGGGCGAAGGTCATGTCGACCTTGGGGTTGACCTGGGTCTGGCCGATGCCTTCGAGGTTGTATTCGATCGGGTCTTCGACCGTGAGGATATTGCGTGTGTCGTCGTTCAGGGTGACCAGGCTGGAATACAGCGTGGTGGTCTTACCGGAGCCCGTGGGGCCGGTGACCAGCAGGATGCCATGGGGTTTACCGAGGGTTTCCTGCATCAACGCCATATCGCGTCGGCACATCCCCAGGTGCTTGAGCGACAAGCGCCCCGCTTGCTTATCGAGCAAACGCAGCACCACCCGCTCGCCATTGGAAGACGGCAAGGTGGAAACGCGGATGTCCACCTCACGGCCGGCCAGGCGCAGGGAAATCCGCCCGTCCTGGGGAATACGCTTTTCGGCGATATCCAGCTTGGCCATAACCTTGATCCGTGAGACCAGCAAGCCGGCCAACTCACGGCGCGGGCGCACCACCTCGCGCAGGATGCCGTCGATGCGAAAGCGCACGACCAGACGCTTCTCGAAGGTTTCCACATGGATATCCGAGGCGTTTTCCTTTACCGCCTCGGACAGGATGGCGTTGATCAAGCGGATGATAGGCGCATCGCCTTCCTGCTCCATCAGGTCTTCGGTTTCCGGCAGTCGCTCGGCCAGGCTCTCCAGATCCAGCTCATCGCCCAAGCCCTCGACCATCTGCATCGCCGCCGAGGAGTTATGTTGGTAGGCATCGCTAAGCGCTTGATCGAAAGCCTCCAACTCCAGCGGCACGATCTCCTGCACCTGCCCGGCAAAACGCTGCGCCTCCGCCAACGCAGTAACCGAAGTACCCGGCCGGTAAGCCAGCTGTAAACCATCCGCAGTCGCCAACAGCAACACGCCATGGCGCTTGGCGAAAGCAAACGGCAAACGCCGCGTATCCAGCTCGCCGCTGGGTTCATCGATCAAATCAGAAGGGGGGGAGACAAGCATGGCAGGGTCCGTTGCGCGGAAACGCGGATGAAGGCAGAACGATGGCGCATAGTGTAACTATATGGGTGGCGGATGGCTGTAGTGCTGAGCCTGATACGACTAAACTGGCCGCGTCCGAATAACCGATGGCTCAAGCCCAACCTATGCCTCAAAAATTAATCAGCCTACCGCTCAATCTCTTGCTGCCTGGAGCAGGGCTTGCTTATTTGGGGTCTGTCAAAGGAGCCTTGGCGTTCCAAGCCGTATTCTATTTGCTCCTAGCTTTCCTCACGCTGACACGCCTGATTCTGCACCCGACCGGATGGATAATCCTGATAGGCGCGGTGTGCCTGCTCTGCTTGGGAAGTGCCTTATACGGGCTGGCCTCTCCCCCTTTCACCTTGAAAATGCGTGAACGGCTTTTTCGCTTACTCGGCTTCAGCCTGCTGAGCGTACTCAGCCTTGGGCTAGGCCTGGCTAATAAGCAAAGTCTATTGGGTATCCAAGTGTACTTTGTGCCCTCGCCCTCAATGGCTCCAACGCTTAGTCCCGGCGATTTTATTCTGGTTGATACCTGGGCCTACTCCGCCCGCCCTCCCGCCGTCGGCGATATCGTGGTATTTCAGCAAGCCGACGATTTCGCGGTCGTCAAACGCTGCGCCAACTGGCCGGGGACAAACTCCGGCATCCAAGATAATCAACTCTATGTCTTAGGGGATAATCCGCAACTGAGTATGGATAGTCGGAAGATTGGCGGAATAGACCTTGGCAAAGTCAACGGCAGGGTTCGTCTCAGACTCGTTACTTGGCAGCCAGAGGCACCGCGCTGGCAATGGCATATGGTTAGCGTGCATTAAAAGAGCAGTGGATCAAGAACCTGCACCAATTGCCGGATTCTTTGACCGTTCGCTGTTTCGACCAAGGCATACAGACGGCAGTGCAGGATCTCGCCCTCGACGAGGGCCTGCATCACCCCAGGACAGCTGTTACCTTGGAGATCCTCGACATAATCATCAGGCCGCTCTTCAAAAAAGCTGCCGTCTTCGAGAAACGGTGCCATGGTTATGAATGCTTGCCAGTCTATTGCCTCGTCAGGGTCATGAGTAAAACTCAGTACACAGGCATCTTGATTTACACACTCCCAAGCAAT
>CBIHQF010000042.1:0-13447 GCA_966211665.1 uncultured Pseudomonas sp.
GCCATGAACCCTCACCCGGCGCTTCGCGCCACCCTCTCACGGAGGGCGAGGGGTAAAGGTTGCATGGCTGCGCCATGATTAAAAGCCGGCTGGCGCGCGAGTGTGCCAATCAGTGATTTGTTGATATTGATGCGCCACGTTGAGCAAGCGGCCTTCCTGGAAGTACGGGGCGAGCAGTTGCACGCCGACCGGCAAGCCATCGATGAAACCGGCCGGCATCGACAGGCCGGGGATGCCGGCGAGGTTGGCGGTGATGGTGTAGATGTCTTCCAGGTAGGCGGCGACCGGGTCGTGGTTCTTCTCGCCGAGCTTCCAGGCCAGGTTCGGCGTGGTCGGGCCGAGGATCACGTCGACGTCATCGAAGGCTGCGATGAAGTCGTTCTTGATCAGCCGACGAACCTTCTGCGCTTTCAGGTAGTAAGCGTCGTAGTAACCGGCGGACAGCGCGTAGGTGCCGACCATGATCCGGCGTTTCACCTCGGCGCCGAAGCCTTCGCCGCGCGAGCGCTTGTACAGGTCTTCGAGGTTGACCGGGTTTTCGCAGCGGTAGCCGAAGCGCACACCGTCGAAGCGCGACAGGTTGGAGCTGGCCTCGGCCGGCGCGATCACGTAATAGGCAGGAATCGCGTGCTGCATGTTCGGCAGGCTGATTTCCTTGAGGGTCGCGCCGAGCTTCTTCAACTCTTCGACCACCGCCATCACCGCATCGGCGATGCGGCTGTCGAGACCGTTGCCGAAATACTCCTTGGGCAGGCCGATACGCAGGCCGTTCAGTGGCTGGCTGAGCGCAGCCAGGTAGTCGTCCACCGGTTGGTCGACGCTGGTGGAATCCTTGGGGTCGAAGCCGGCCATGGCTTGCAGCATCAGCGCGCAGTCCTCGGCGGTGCGCGCCAGCGGGCCGCCCTGATCGAGGCTGGAGGCGTAGGCGATCATGCCCCAGCGCGATACCCGGCCGTAGGTCGGCTTGATCCCGGTGAGGTTGGTCAGCGCCGCGGGCTGGCGGATCGAACCGCCGGTGTCGGTGCCGGTGGCGGCGGGCAGCAGGCGCGCCGCCACGGCCGCGGCCGAACCGCCGCTCGAGCCGCCGGGTACGCGCTCCAGGTTCCAGGGGTTTTTCACCGGGCCGTAGTGGCTGGATTCATTGGCCGAACCCATGGCGAATTCGTCCATGTTCAGCTTGCCCAGGGTGACGGTGCCGGCGGCGGCGAGTTTCTCCACCGCGGTGGCGTCGTAGGGCGCCTTGAAGCCGGTGAGGATTTTCGAACCACAGCTGGTCAGCACGCCTTGGGTGCAAAACAGATCCTTATGGCCGATCGGCGCGCCGAGCAGCGCGCCGTTCTCGCCGGCGGCGCGGCGGGCGTCGGCGGCCTCGGCCTGTTCCAAGGCAAGCTCTTCGGTGACGCTGATAAAGCTGTTGAGCTGCGGATCGAGTCGATCGATGCGCGCCAGCAGCTCACGGGTCAGTTCCACCGCGGAAAATTGTTTGGCGCTCAGGGCGCGGGCGATTTCAGCCAGGGTCAGTCGATGCATTACTCAATCACCTTGGGAACCAGATACAGGCCGCTTTCCACGGCCGGGGCGATGGCTTGGTAGGCGTCGCGATGATTTTCTTCGGTCACCACGTCGGCGCGCAGGCGCTGGGTCGCTTCCAAAGGGTGGGCCAGGGGCTCGATGCCGTTGGTGTCGACCGCCTGCATCTGATCGACCAGGCCAAGAATGCTGTTGAGTGCCTCGGTGGTGCGCGGAATATCGTCGTCGTTCACACCCAGTCGGGCCAGATGGGCGATTTTCTCCACGTCGGAGCGTTCAAGCGCCATTGGGGGTTCTCCAAGTTAGAGGGCTGCCAGTGCAAAGAGGGCGGCTCGCCTGCGTCGGGGTGCAGGGAACGTATGCCATGAGCCGGCGGTCGAAGGCCGCGATGATAGGCCCGGGAGTCTGTCGGGGCTACGCTGTTCTGCTGCTACGAACGGTCAAGCGCGACAGGCTCCCAAATGCCCGCAAAAACCGGCAATCTACCATATTGGCGCCTTGCTCAAAATCCCTGCCGTTGTTAGAGTTTGCCGCACTTTTTACCTGCGCGTTGCGCGCGTGTTGCTTAATCTGCGCGTTACCCGCGTGTTGCCTTTACCTACGCGTTGTCTAGGGTCCCTTCCCCATGTTCAAAAAACTGCGTGGCATGTTTTCCAGCGATCTTTCGATTGACCTGGGCACCGCCAATACCCTGATTTATGTACGCGACCGCGGCATCGTGCTGAACGAACCCTCCGTAGTGGCCATCCGCACCCACGGCAACCAGAAGAGCGTCGTCGCCGTCGGCACCGAAGCGAAACGCATGCTCGGCCGTACCCCCGGCAATATCGCGGCTATCCGCCCGATGAAGGATGGCGTCATCGCCGACTTCAGCGTCTGCGAAAAAATGCTCCAGTACTTCATCAACAAAGTTCACGAAAACAGCTTTCTGCAGCCTTCGCCGCGCGTGCTGATCTGCGTGCCGTGCAAGTCCACCCAGGTCGAGCGCCGCGCCATCCGCGAGTCGGCCCTCGGCGCCGGCGCCCGCGAAGTGTTCCTGATCGAAGAACCGATGGCCGCTGCCATCGGTGCCGGCTTGCCGGTCGAAGAAGCCCGCGGTTCGATGGTCGTCGATATCGGCGGCGGCACCACCGAGATCGCGCTGATCTCCCTCAACGGCGTGGTCTATGCCGAATCCGTCCGGGTCGGCGGCGACCGTTTCGACGAAGCCATCATCACCTACGTGCGTCGTAACTACGGTTCGCTGATCGGCGAATCCACCGCCGAGCGCATCAAGCAGGAAATCGGCACCGCCTACGCCGGCGGCGAAGTGCGCGAAGTCGACGTGCGCGGTCGTAACCTGGCCGAAGGCGTGCCGCGCAGCTTCACCCTCAACTCCAACGAAGTGCTCGAAGCGCTGCAGGAATCCCTGGCGACCATCGTCCAGGCGGTGAAAAGCGCTCTGGAGCAATCGCCGCCCGAGCTGGCGTCCGATATCGCCGAGCGCGGCCTGGTGCTGACCGGCGGCGGTGCGCTGCTGCGCGATCTGGATAAGCTGCTGGCCCAGGAAACCGGCTTGCCGGTGATAGTCGCCGAAGACCCTCTGACCTGCGTCGCCCGCGGCGGCGGCAAGGCGTTGGAAATGATGGATCGCCATACCATGGACTTGCTGTCCTCGGAATAAGCCGCAAGCGACAAGCCAGAAGCTGCAAGTTTGGACGACCATTGCCCCGCTTTAGCTTGTCGCTGACGGCTTGAAGCTTGTAGCTACGAGGGAGCTCGCCATCAAACCGCTATTTACCAAAGGTCCTTCGCTCGGTGTGCGCCTGCTGGTGCTCGCCGTGCTGTCGGCTGGGCTGATGGTGGTGGATGCGCGTTTCACCGTGCTGCAACCGCTGCGTAGCCAGTTGGGTTTGATCGTCGAACCTATCTATTGGCTCGGGCGGCTGCCGGTGACGCTGTGGGAGAGTGCGACCGAGGAGTTGAGTTCGCGTAGCGAGCTGACCGCCGAGAACGAGAAACTCAAAGCCGAACAGCTGATGATGCAGCGCCGCTTGCAGAAGCTCGCCGCGCTGACCGAGCAGAACGTGCGCCTGCGCGAGTTGCTCAACTCCGCCGCGCTGGTCGACGACGAGGTTTTGGCCACCGAGTTGATCGGTATCGATCCCAATCCTTTCACCCACCGCATCCTGATCGACAAAGGCGCCAAAGACGGCGTGCTGCTCGGCCAGCCGGTGCTGGATGCGCGCGGCCTGATGGGCCAGGTGGTGGAAGTGATGCCCTACACCTCACGGGTACTGTTGTTGACCGATACCACCCACAGCATTCCGGTGCAGGTCAACCGCAACGGCCTGCGCGCCATCGCCAGCGGCACCGGCAACCCGGAGCGTCTGGAACTGCGCCATGTGGCCGATACCGCGGATATAAAAGAAGGCGATCTGCTGGTCAGCTCGGGTCTGGGCCAGCGTTTCCCGGCGGGCTACCCGGTGGCCACGGTCACCGAGGTGGTCCACGATTCAGGCCAGCCATTCGCCATCGTTCGCGCGATGCCGACCGCCAACCTCAACCGCACCCGCTATATGCTGCTGGTGTTCACCGACCCGCGCAGCCCGGAACAGCGCGCCACCGACTCGGCGCACGCCCAGGAAGCGGCCGACCGCGAAGCGCTGGAGCAGGCGCGGCAAGGCGCTGACGCCCCGCCGGCGAATCCGGTCGATAGCCAGGAGGACGGGCAATGATCGCCGTACGTGCGCGTAACGTCTGGGTGATCTGGGCGAGCCTGGCCGTGTCGCTGTTGTTCAGTGTCGCGAGCATGCCGCAGTTCATGGAGATCGGCCGGCCGTTGTGGTTGGCGTTGTTCCTGACCTACTGGGTATTGGCCCTGCCGCACCGGGTCGGCATGGCGAGCGCCTGGTGCGTGGGCCTGCTCGCCGATGTGCTGAACGGCTCGTTGCTCGGGCAGAACGCGCTGATCCTGACCTTGATCACCTTCCTGGTGATGACCCTGCACCAACGCCTGCGCATGTTCCCCATGTGGCAACAGAGCACCGTATTGCTGGTCGTGTTCGGCCTGGCCCAGTTGGTCCAGCTGTGGTTGAACGCGCTGACCGGTAGTCGTCCGCCGACCTTGGCGTTTATCCTGCCGGCATTGGTCAGTGCGCTATTGTGGCCATGGGTCTGCGTGATCCTGCGCGGCGTGCATCAGCGCATGGGCGTTAATTAATCGAGCGATAGCTCGGGCCGTTGAACCATGCGCTCAACCGTCCGGCAAGGGCTGCCCTCGCCACCATCCGAATTGGGAGAGGTCTGCATGGCCACGCTTTACCTGGCTTCCGGTTCACCGCGGCGCCGCGAACTCTTGACCCAGATTGCGGCGCCCTTCACGACGCTAAGCGCGCCCATCGATGAAAATCTGTTGCCCGACGAGGCGCCGCACGCCTATGTGGAGCGTCTGGCCCGCGAGAAAGCGCAGGCCGGCCTGGCACTGCTGGACGACCCGACGGATGCCGTGGTGCTCGGCGCCGATACCGCCGTGGTGCTCGATGGACGGATTCTCGGTAAACCCGCCGATCGCGACGAAGCCGTGGTCACGCTGAGCGCCTTGTCCGGCCGCGAACATCAGGTGCTGACGGCGGTGGCATTGGTCTCGCCGGACAAGGTGCGCACGCAAGTGGTCGGCAGCCAAGTGCGCTTTCGCCGTCTGGCGCCAGCGGAGATCGAGACCTACTGGGCGACGGGCGAGCCTCGGGACAAGGCCGGCAGTTATGCTATTCAAGGACTGGCGGCGGTGTTCGTCAGTCAATTGCAGGGCAGTTATTCGGCCGTGGTGGGGCTACCGCTGTGCGAAACCGCCGAACTGCTGGCAGAGTTCGCTATTCCGTGCTGGCAATCGCCAGTCCACAGTTAAGAGGTTGTCGGCCGCGGGTGAATGGATGCTATCGCTGATCGCTTCAGCTACCCGGCTTGCAGCTTCATCTCCGAAGAGATGGACGCATGAGTGAAGAAATTCTGATCAATATCACGCCGATGGAGTCGCGCGTGGCAGTGGTGGAAAACGGCGTTTTGCAGGAAGTGCACGTCGAGCGCACGCAGAAGCGCGGCATCGCCGGCAACATCTATAAAGGCAAGGTGGTGCGGGTTCTGCCGGGCATGCAGGCGGCGTTCGTCGACATCGGCCTGGAGCGCGCGGCCTTTATTCATGCCTCGGAAATCTCCAGCCGCGAAGGCAGTGCGGTGGAAAGTATCAGCGCCCTGGTGCACGAGGGGCAGAGTCTGGTGGTGCAGGTGACCAAGGATCCGATCGGCAGCAAAGGCGCGCGCCTGACCACGCAGTTGTCGATCCCCTCGCGTTATCTGGTGTACATGCCGCGCAGCAGCCATGTCGGCATTTCCTTGAAAATCGAGGACGAAGCCGAGCGCGAGCGCCTCAAGCAGGTGGTGGCCGATTGCGTCGCGGCCGAGGGCATCGAAGAGAGCGGCGGTTTTATCCTGCGCACCGCCGCCGATGGCGCCGGCGCCGACGAAATCCTGGTGGACATCCGCTACCTGCGGCGCTTGTGGGATCAGATCGCCGCGCAGATCAAGACCGCGTCCGCGCCCTCGGTGATCTACGAGGACCTCAGCCTGGCCTTGCGCACGCTGCGCGATCTGGTCAGCGCGCGCACCGAGAAGATCCGTGTCGATTCGCGGGAGACTTATCAGAAAATCGCCCAGTTCATTGCCGAGCTGATGCCGGAAATCGCCGACCGCCTGGAGCACTATCCGGGCGAACGGCCGATTTTCGACCTGCATGGCGTCGAGGACGAGATCCAGAAGGCCCTGGAGCGCAAGGTGCCGCTCAAATCCGGCGGTTACCTGGTGGTCGACCCGGCCGAGGCGATGACCACCATCGACGTCAACACCGGCGCCTTCGTCGGTCACCGCACGCTCGAAGAAACCATCTTCAAGACCAACCTGGAAGCGGCCACCGCCATCGGCCGGCAGCTGCGCCTGCGCAATATCGGCGGCATCATCATCATCGATTTCATCGACATGGAAGACCAGGAGCATCAGCGCCAGGTACTGCGCACCCTGGAAAAACAACTGGAACGCGACCACGCCAAGACCAACATCATCGGCATCACCGAACTCGGCCTGGTACAGATGACCCGCAAGCGCACCCGCGAGAGCCTCGAGCAGATATTGTGCGAGCCCTGCAGCTGTTGCCAGGGGCGCGGCAAGATGAAAACCGCGGAAACCACCTGCTACGAAATCTTCCGTGAAATCCTCCGCGAGGCCCGCGCCTATCAGGCCGAGGGCTACCGCGTGCTGGCCAACCAGAAGGTGGTCGACCGTCTGCTCGATGAGGAGTCGGGCAACGTCGCCGATCTGGAAGCCTTTATCGGACGCACCATCAAGTTCCAGGTCGAGACCATGTATTCCCAGGAACAGTACGATGTGGTCCTGCTGTGAGGCGCCCAGGTACGGGCAAAGGTTGAACTGAATGGAAGCTCTGGCGCGTTTTTTCGTCGCATCGCTGCGTTGGGCCCTGGGCCTGTGCGCCCTCGGCCTGGTGCTCTCGGCGTTGTACGTCAGCCTCGGGCGCGAGCTGGTGCCGTTGGTCGCCGAATACCGTCTGGAGGCCGAAGACAAAGTCAGCGCGGCGCTCGGGCAATCCGTGTCCATCGGTGGCTTGGAAGGGCGCTGGAGCGCTTTTTCGCCGTTGCTGATCGCCCACGATCTGCAGCTCGGCGAAGGCGACGGCGCCCTGCACCTCGACCAGGTGCGTGTGGTTCCCGATGTGCTCGCCAGTTTGATGACACGCCAACTGCGGGTCGCCCGCCTGGAGCTGGAAGGGCTGCACCTGAGCCTGTGGCAGAACGAGCAGGGCGTCTGGGCGCTCAAGGGCCTGCCGCAGCGCGACGATACCGCGACGCTGGATATCGCGCGGGTGCTGCGGCAATCCCAGGCGATCAAGCGGCTGTCGTTGCTCAACAGCCAGGTCACCCTGCAAGCTCGCGAGCAGCCGGCGCTGACGCTTTCCTATGTCAACCTGACGCTACGCAACGGTTCTTCGCGCCAACGTCTCGACGGCCGTCTGCTGCTGCCGGATGGCCAGCCGCTGGCGCTGCAAGTGCGCAGCCGCATGCAGCCCGAGCACTGGCGCGAGGCGCGGGCCGAGCTGTATCTGAGCCTGCCGCAAAGCGATTGGGCGCGCTGGTTGCCAGCGGAACTGAGCCGCGAGTGGCGGCTCGAGCGCCTGCAAGGCGGCGGGGAGCTGTGGCTCGATTGGGCCGATGGCGCGATGCGGCGCGCGGTCAGCCGCTTGCATGTGCCGAAACTGGCCGGGGCCTATGGCGAACGGGCCGCGACTCAACTGGAGGATGTCAGCCTCAGCGCCTATTTCAACAGAACCAAACAAGGTTTCGAGCTGCTGCTCGACGATCTGGCGTTCAGTCAGGGCGAGGCGCGTTGGGAGCAGGCGCAACTGGGCCTCACCCATTATCAGGAGACCACCGAGCGCGAAGGACAATGGTCGTTGGGCGCCGATCGCTTCGACCTGGCGCCGCTGCTACCCTTGATCGACGCCTTGGCGCCGTTGCCGGAGCAGGCCGCGACTGTGCTGCGCAGCCTTCAGCCCCATGGCGCTTTGAGCAATCTGCAATTGGAGTATTGGCCGCAACGCGAAGGGCCCAACCGCGTGCAGTTCTCCGGCAACCTCGAGAACCTCGGGTTCGCTGCTTATCTGGGTTCGCCCGCGGTGAAAAATATCAACGGCGCTGTGAACGGCGATCTGGCCCAGGGCGAGCTGCGCCTGGCCACGGAAAATTTCTCCCTGCACCTCGATACCCTGTTCCCCAAGCCCTGGTTGTATCGCCAGGCCAAGGCACGGCTGACCTGGGCGCTCGACGAGCAGGCGTTCACCCTGCGCAGCCCCTATCTGCAAGTGGTTGGCGAGGAGGGCGAAATCGCCGGCGATTTTCTGATCCGTTTGCGCCGCGCGGCGGACGCCGAGGACTATATGGACCTGCGCGTCGGTATGCGTAACGGCGATGCGCGTTTTACCGAGAAATACCTGCCGACCCTTGCCCCGGGGTTGAGCGAGGAGCTGGCGGACTGGCTGATCGCGGCGATTCGCGGCGGCAAGGTCAACGAGGGCTATTTCCAGTATCAGGGCTCGCTGAACAAAGGCGCCGAGAACAGCGCCCGTAGCCTGAGCCTGTTCTTCGACGTGGAAGAGGCCGAGCTGGCCTTTCAGCCGGGCTGGCCGAGCCTGCGCGAGGGGCGTGGCGAGGTGCTGATCGAGGACAGCGGCGTGCGGGTGCGCCTGGCCCAAGGCCGCTTGCTCGACAGTCAGGTCAAGGATGCGCTGGCCGACATCCCCACGGCGCCCGCCGGCCAAGCGCCGCGCTTGCAGCTCAAGGGCGAGCTGAGCAGCAGCATCGGCGACGCCTTGAAGATTCTGCAGGAGGCGCCCATGGGCACGGCGGAGATCTTCGCCGGTTGGCAGGGCGAGGGGCCGCTATCCGGGGCCTTGAACCTCGATATCCCGCTGCGTAAAGGCCTGGCGCCGGAGGTGGTGGTGGATTTCGCCACCGAGGGTGCGCGGCTCAAACTGAGCAATCCCGAACTGGAGCTCAATCAGTTACGTGGAGCCTTTCGCTATGACACCGCCAAAGGCTTGAGCGCCCCGGATATTCGCGCCCAGGTGCTCGGCCACGCGGTGCGCGGCAAGGCCGTCGCCGAGGGCCGCCGTGGCCAGGCGCAGAGCCGGATCGAGGCGCATGGGCAGGTGCCGCTGCAGCAGTTGACCGCCTGGCTTGGCGTGACCAAGGCGCTGCCGCTGCAGGGCGTTCTGCCCTACCGCCTGCGTTTGGCCCTGGACGGGCCCGACAGCCAACTACGGGTCGACTCCAACCTCAAGGGGTTGGCTATCGAGCTGCCGGCGCCTTTCGGCAAGACGGCCGCGGCTGAAGGTTATGCCGATTGGCGGATGACTTTGGATGGGGCCGAACGCCGTTACTGGTTGGACTACGGCGATCTGGCCAGCCTGTCGTTCGCGGCGCCCGTGGGCAAACTGGCTGAAGGTCGCGGCGAACTGCGTCTGGCCGATGGCCCCGCTACCTTGCCGTCCGCGCGTGGGGTAAGGCTACGCGGGCGCCTGGCCGAGTTGGATTGGACCGCCTGGCAGGCCGCGCTTCAGCCCTACGCCAGCGTGCCGCGCGACGATGCGGAGCAACTGTTCAAGGATGCGCGCCTGGAGATAGCGCGTTTCAACGGTTTCGGCGTCAGCCTCGACAACCTCTCGGTAGGGCTCGAACGTGCTTCGGCAGCCTGGGCCTTGAGTCTGGACAGTCGGGTGCTCAAGGGTCGTATCGATTTGCCGGATGGCGCGACCACACCCATCGCGGTCGGTCTCGACTACCTGCGCTTTCCCGCCGCGGAGTTGAAGGTGACGCCGGCACCCGATCAGGTCGTGGAAGAAAAGCCCGACCCGTTACGCGATGTCGATCCGCGGCAGATACCGGCCTTGGATATACGCATCGCCGAGGTCACGCAGGGGCCCGAGGTTCTGGGCGCTTGGTCGTTGAAGGCCAGGCCGGATGCCGAGGGGGTGAGGTTCAGCGATTTGGATCTCAACCTGAAAGGTCTGCAACTGACCGGCAACGCCGGGTGGCAG
Organism: uncultured Pseudomonas sp.; assembly: GCA_966211665.1. Taxonomy (GTDB): domain Bacteria; phylum Pseudomonadota; class Gammaproteobacteria; order Pseudomonadales; family Pseudomonadaceae; genus Aquipseudomonas. The sequence continues at coordinate 10,169 of CBIHQF010000042.1, forward strand.
GGGGCGCCGGGAGCCACCTCGAGTTGGTATCAGGGGCGCCTGCAGGGTAAGGATCTGGCCGATGTGCTGTTGGCCTGGAACTACGCGCCGACCGCCAGCAGCGAAAGTTTCCGCCTGGATATCGACGGGCGCTGGCCGGGTTCGCCGGCCTGGGCCAGCATGAAACGCTTCAGCGGCAGCATGGATGCGGCGATGCGCAATGGGCAGTTCTCCGAAGTGCAGGGGCCAGCCTCGGCGCTGCGCGTGTTCGGCCTGCTCAACTTCAACTCGATTGGTCGCCGGCTGCGCCTGGACTTCTCCGATCTGCTCGGCAAAGGCCTGGGCTATGATCGGGTCAAAGGTCTGCTGGTCGCCGAGAATGGCGTATTCACTACTCAAGAGCCGATTACCCTGACGGGGCCGTCGAGCAATCTCGAGCTCGATGGCACCCTCGATATGGCCGATCAGATGATCGACGCCAAGCTCCTGGTGACCTTGCCGGTGACCAACAACCTGCCCCTGGCCGCCTTGATCGTCGGTGCGCCGGCCATCGGTGGCGCTTTGTTCGTCGCCGATAAACTCCTTGGCGATCGCATCGCGCGTTTCGCCACCGTGCAGTACGACGTCAAAGGTCCGTTGTTGGAGCCGCAGATCAGCTTCGATAAACCATTCGAAAAACCCAAATAAGTTATAGGCTGGAGCGCGATGCTGTTCTCGCTCAGGCTCCAGTGTCGTTATCGTCTTCGCATAAATGGGATGCCATGAACGTAGCCGTGATTCAAATGGTCAGCCAGGATGACGTACTGGCCAATTTACGCCAAGCCGCAGCCCTGTTGGAGCAGGCCGCCGCCGGTGGCGCCCGGCTGGCGGTGCTGCCGGAAAACTTCGCCGCCATGGGTCGCCGCGATCTGGTCGAGCTGGGGCGTCGCGAAGCCTTGGGCGAAGGGCCGATTCTGCCGTGGTTGAAGCAGACCGCCCGCGATCTCGGCTTATGGATAGTCGCAGGCACCTTGCCGTTGCCGCCGGAAGGGCGGCCCGAGGCCAAAGCCCATGCCTGCAGTCTGCTGATCGATGCACAGGGACAGCAGGCGGCGCGTTACGACAAGCTGCACCTGTTCGATGTGGATGTCGCCGACAGCCACGGCCGTTACCGCGAGTCCGACGACTTCGCCCACGGCGATCAAGTGGTGGTGGCCGACACACCGTTGGGTCGTTTGGGTTTGACGGTGTGCTATGACCTGCGCTTTCCTGAACTCTATGGCGCTTTGCGCGAGGCCGGCGCCGAGTTGATCAGCATTCCGGCGGCCTTTACCGCGGTAACCGGCGCCGCGCACTGGCAAGTACTGACCCGCGCACGGGCCATCGAAACCCAGTGCTATGTTCTCGCCGCGGGCCAAGGCGGCAGCCATCCGGGTGGACGCGAGACGTTCGGCCATTCGGCGATCATCGACCCTTGGGGACGGGTGTTGGCGGAGCAGGCACAAGGCGAGGGTTACCTGCAAGCGGTGCGCGATCCGCTGGAGCAGGCGGCGATTCGCCAGCGCATGCCAGTGGTGCGGCATAAACGATTTTTCACGGCGGTCGAACTGCGGCTGCCTGGTTTAGAACCATGATGAACGGGATAAAGCAGCCATGAGCGAGGTGTTGTTGTCGGTTAGCGAGCATCTGCTGGGCCCCGGTGGCCTGAGTATCGAACAACTGCCCGGCGTGCTGGGCGATTTAGCCGGTCCGGGCATCGACGCCGCCGATCTGTATTTTCAAAGCCAGGTCTCCGAGACCTGGGTGCTGGAGGACGGCATCGTCAAGGAGGGCAGCTTCCACCTCGATCAGGGCGTCGGTGTGCGCGCCCAGTCCGGCGAGAAAACCGGCTTCGCCTACAGCAATGCGATCACCGCCGAAGCGCTGGGGCAGGCCGCGCAGGCCGCGCGCTCGATTGCCCGCGCCGGACAGAGCGGCCAGGTTCAAGCATTCAGCAGCCCGGCGGTAACGGCGCTGTATGGACGCGACAACCCGTTGGACGTGATCGGGCGGGCGGAAAAGGTCGAATTGCTGAAGCAGGTCGATCAGGCCACCCGCGCCCTCGACCCTAGGATCAAACAGGTGACCGTGAGTCTTGCCGGGGTCTGGGACCGGGTCATGATCGCCGCCGTCGATGGCAGCCTGGCGGCGGACATCCGCCCCTTGGTGCGCTTCAACGTCAGCGTCATCGTCGAGCAGAATGGCCGGCGCGAGCGTGGCGGCCAGGGCGGCGGCGGGCGTACCGACTACCGCTATTTCATGAGTGAAGACCGCGCCATGGGCTATGCCCGCGAAGCTTTGCGTCAGGCCCTGGTCAACCTCGAGGCGATACCCGCGCCGGCCGGCAGCATGCCGGTGGTGATGGGGGCCGGCTGGTCCGGCGTGCTGTTGCACGAAGCGGTCGGCCATGGCCTGGAAGGCGATTTCAACCGCAAGGGCAGTTCGGCCTACAGCGGCCGTATCGGCGAGAAGGTCGCCTCCAGCTTGTGCACCATCGTCGACGACGGCACCTTGGCCGAACGCCGCGGCTCGCTGAGCATCGACGACGAAGGCACGCCGACCCAGTGCACCACGCTGATCGAGAACGGCGTACTCAAGGGCTATATGCAGGACAAGTTGAATGCCCGCCTGATGGGCGTGGCCTGCACCGGCAATGGCCGGCGCGAATCCTATGCGCACCTGCCGATGCCGCGAATGACCAATACCTACATGCTGGCCGGCGAAAGCGACCCGGAAGAAATCATCCGCTCGGTGAAGAAGGGCATCTATTGCGCCAACCTGGGCGGCGGCCAGGTGGATATCACCAGCGGCAAGTTCGTCTTCTCCACCAGCGAGGTTTACCTGATCGAGGACGGCAAGATCACCGCGCCGGTCAAGGGCGCGACCCTGATCGGCAACGGCCCGGAGGCGATGAGCAAGGTATCGATGGTCGGCAACGACCTGGCCCTGGACAGCGGCGTCGGCACCTGCGGCAAGGACGGCCAATCGGTACCGGTGGGCGTCGGCCAGCCGACGCTGAAGATCGATGCGATTACCGTGGGGGGAACGGGAGCCTGACGGCAGCTGCAAGCCGAAAGCTACAAGCCTTAAGCTGGTTTTCGCTTCACTTGCAGCTTATGGCTTGAGGCTTATGACTGCTCTATCTCAACCCGCGCTGTGTTTCGTCCAGTTCGCGGATGTATTTGAAGATTTTGCGTGAGGCATCCGGGGCCTTGTTCTGCGCCAGTTCGTGTTGGGCTTGGCGAATCAGCTGGCGCAGGTGCTGCCGGTCGGCGTCGGGGT
>CBIHQF010000043.1:0-13382 GCA_966211665.1 uncultured Pseudomonas sp.
GAAGGCTCCTTCCCGCCGTTCACCCGCCGCGTCCTGTCCTTCGAGCAGGCCATGAGTCTGGTGGCCTCCAAGCAGGAGATCGCGGCATGAACTGGATACTCACCAACAGCGCCAAACCCATAAGCCTGGTGCGCCCACGCGCAGATCTGGTAGCCCCCGAAGATATCGCCCACAGCCTGGCGCACATTTGCCGGTTCAACGGCCACTGCAAGCACCACTACTCGGTAGCCCAACACAGTCTGCTGGTCGCAAGCATCGTGCCGGACGAGGACCAGCTGCCCGCCCTGCTGCACGACGCGGCCGAGGCCTATGTCGGCGATATGGTGCAGCCGCTCAAGCAGTTGCTGAAGGAAACCGCGCAATCCACCAACGATGCCTGGCTACTGACCTGCCATGAACTCGGCATGGATCGGCGCCTCGTCGGTCAGGCGGCCGCGAACTACACCATCAGCCCCGGCAGCGACCCAATGGCCGTACACCTCAGCCACCTCGCCTCGATCTACCACCAGATCGAGCAGCGCATGTGGCTGGCCATCGCCGAGCGCTTCGATGTCGACCCCGAGCTACCGGCCAGCGTCCACAAAGCCGACATGGTCGCCCTGGCCACCGAACGCCGCGACCTCATGCCCGAACACGCCGGCACTTGGGAATGCCTCGAAGGCCACGACCCACTGCCGCAACACATCGCCCGCTGGACACCCGAAGAGGCTCGCCAGCGCTACTACGACCGGCTCATCACGTTGCTGGCCACAACACATCGCCGGAGGCATGCAGCATGAGCACGCTCTATCTGTACCCTCAACTGGGTCAAACTGGCCACACACAGCACAAACCGCTGCATAACGTAGTGAGCAACCCAAAACCCGGAGTTGCTCGCTATGAAATGGTTTGTAATTTGCCTCGTCTGCCTCGCCCTGCTGTTGATCCCGCAGGTAGCGCACTAGCCCGCGCCACCGCATCCACCAAAGCCAAGGCCGTACCTCTGCATGGCGGCGGCCTGGTACGAACCAACCAGCCGCGCGCCGACATCAAAGAAGCCATCGGATGCCCGGTAGGCATCACAATCCACTATTTCAATCAGATGATCGCCGCGCCCAACAGGAAAAACCGTTGGGGCATCTGGTGCATGAAGCCACTGATAGGTCCGGCCGTCGCTGACCCAGCATCAGAGGTAACGGGAATATATCTCTCCAATACATGCGTCTGCTTGGGCTCGAACTGCACATTCTGCCTCTCCCAGGTTTATCCAGCCTGGAGGAAGCTCTCGCTCCAAATGGAAATTCACGGGAGCCTCATCCCCGTATGGAAAAACAATCTGTACCCGCACCCAATCAGGGTTTTCCCTGTCGCTACCCATGTATTGGCGGTACACCTTCGCGCCTGCCACGAGCATAGGGTTAAGCGGGTGAAAAATACTTTCGTGCTCAAGCCCAGCCTTCTGATTTGCCTTATCAATGGTGTCTGGAACACCTTCCGGCCACGGCAATCGCTCTTTGTTAAGGCACAGGATATCTCTGCGTCCCCGCAACAACTCAACGACTTCAAGATTGGAGCCATCAGCCTTCCAACCCTCCAACTGACCGCATACAAATGCCGCCTGGGATGCTGCGGTGCGCATGACAGCAAGCGTCGTAACGTGCTCAGGCGGAACCTCTTGGAGCGGTATCTGGTTCAATGCCGTGATTACAGAATCCCATTCCTGAGTTCGGCCATTACTGATGTAAGCGCCAATCATCCGGCTTTCTTTATCTGGAATGAGAAAGCAGTTGGTCAGCATCCACAACTTCTCATAGCAATCTTCAGCAATAAGCCGCATCTGGCCCAAGATGTTCTGCTGCTGCTTTTTGGCAACGTGATCGCTATGCAGGATGGGAAGGTATATCGCGCCTACCAGCGCCAGGATAGTGCCTATCGCTTGGACCCATGCGGCCCCAGCAGCCCCCGCGTTTATCGCCAGCACGAGTACATAGGTCACCGCAAAGACAACTACAGCGCCGACTACTGTGGCGTATCGCTTAATCCATCTTACGATCCATTCGCAAATCATGACCATCTCCCCTTCCCGACTGGAAATAAGAGATTGCCGGCATATCTATGCGCAGTCTATGGAGAAGTCGCATGACTATCAGTTCACCTGTTATCCGCTACCACGGCGGCAAGTTCCGCTTGGCCAGTTGGGTGTTCGAGCACTTCCCGCCCCACAAATGCTATGTAGAGCCCTTCGGCGGGGCGGCAGGCGTGTTAATCCAGAAGGCGCGCAGCTATGCCGAGGTGTACAACGACCTCGACGGCGATATCGTCAACCTGTTCCGCGTCCTGCAGGGCGAGCACAGCAGCCAACGTCTGATCGAGCTGCTCACGCTCACGCCCTACTCGCGCGCCGAGTTCGAGCTAGCTTGGCTACCGACTGATGACAACATCGAGCGCGCCCGCCGCCTGATCATCAGGGCACAGATGGGCTTTGGTAGCGCCGGCGCGAGCAAAGGCATCACCGGCTTTCGCATCGACACCGCCCGCGCCTACGGCACCGCCCAGCACCTATGGCAGCGCTACCCGGAACACCTGGCCACCATCTGCCAACGCCTCGCCGGCGTTTTGGTCGAGAACCGCCCAGCCACAGAGGTGATGCTTGCGCACGACGCGGCCGACACCCTGCATTACATCGACCCGCCCTACATGCACGACACCCGCGTACGAGGCGCACAGAAAGGCCGCTACTACCGCCACGAGCTCAGTGACCGGGAACACGCCGAACTTCTGGCCACCCTCAAAACGCTGCGCGGCATGGTAGTGGTCAGCGGCTACCCCAGCGACCTCTACAAAACCGAACTGGTCAACTGGACGATGAACACCACCACCGCCCGCATCAGCGCCGGCCGAGGCGGTAGCACCCGCCAGGAATGCCTATGGCTCAACCCCGCCTGCATGGATGCCCTGCATCAACGCGGCCTGGCCCTGGAGGGCGCAGCATGAGCTTTCCTCGCTGGGTACTCATAAAGCGCGCTTCAGAGCTGACCGGCTACAGCGAAGACGCCATCCGCCACAAGGTGAAGAACGGCACCTGGGCACAGGGACGCATTTGGCGCAAAGCGCGCGACTCTCGCGTATTTATCAATATCGAGGAGGTCGACAAGTGGGTCGAGAGCGCACCGCAGGAAGCGGCCTAGAAGCCGAACTGGCCAAGCACCAGGGCATCGAGATCCACGGCAACAGCCTGCGCATCGCCTTTATGTGGAAGCGCAGGCGCTGTCGCGAAACACTGGGCCTGCCGGTCACCAAAGCCAACATTCGTCACGCCGCCCAACTCCGGGCGGCTGTTCTTCATGACATCAAGATGGGCAAGTTCGACTATGCCCAGCACTTCCCAGGGTCAAAGCACGCCAGCAACTACAGCACCCCACGCGATGAGCGCTTGCATGCACTGCTTGCTCGGTACAAACCGCTCAAAGCCGTGGACATTACAGCCGAGACCGAGAGCCGCTATGGCTCCGCGCTCGATATCTGCATCGAGCTGCTCGGCAAGAACAGGCTAGGCAGCACCCTGTTGCCCGAGGATATCCAGCAGCTGCGCGTGGATCTGATCGAAGATCGCGCTACCTCAACCGTCAACCACTACCTGGCGACCCTGTCGGGCTTCCTGGGTTGGTGCGAGAGCAACGGTTACTGCCGCACCGGCTTGGCGGCGGCATGCGTGCGCTTTCAGATGAGCGCCCGCGAGCCAGACCCATTGACCCAGGTCGAGTTCGCCAAGTTGCTCGCCGATGGTTGCCTGCACCCAGCTGACAGCGCCTCGATCACCCTGGCGGTTTATACCGGGCTACGACCTGGCGAGCTGTGTGGATTGGCCAAAGAGGATGTAGACCTGGCCGCAAACACAATCCGGGTACGCCGAGCGGTTACCAGCACCGGACAATTCAAGCCGCCTAAAACCGGGCGCGAGCGAACCGTGTTCCTGTTTCCGCCGGCACGTGAGGCGGTGATCACGTTGCTCGCCCTGCAGGCTAAAGCTGAAGCCCTGCCGGTAACCGTTTACCTGAACCGCCACGAGACCCGCCAGGACACCGTCACTCCGCTTCTATCGCCGACGACCCAGGCCAGAAAAACCAAGGTCAACGCCTGGTTTGTGCCAACTGCCTGGAACACCAAGTGGGGCAACATCCAGCGCCGCGCAAAAATTCGACCCCGCCGGCCCTATCAAACCCGCCACACCTATGCCTGCTGGTGCCTAACAGCCCGTGGTAATCTTGCGTTCATTTCCAAACAGATGGGCCACAAGGACTTCACCATGCTGGTCCAGGTGTACGCCAAATGGATGGACGACGAATCGCCAAACGAGCTTGAGCACATCTGGCTCGGCATGCAGAACACCGCGCAGATTGCCCCAATCCTGCCCCACATAAATTTAGAAAACGCGCTAACTACCTGATGAATAAGGCTATTCAAGATTTATCGTCTCACACGCCGATGATGCAGCAATATTGGAAGCTGAAGAACCAGCATCCCGATCAGCTGATGTTTTACCGCATGGGCGACTTCTACGAGATTTTCTACGAGGATGCGAAAAAGGCCGCCAAGCTGCTCGATATCACCCTGACCGCCCGCGGCCAATCGGCCGGCCAGGCGATCCCCATGTGCGGCATTCCCTATCACGCCGCCGAGGGTTATCTGGCCAAACTGGTCAAGCTCGGCGAGTCGGTGGTGATTTGCGAGCAGATCGGCGACCCGGCCACCAGCAAGGGCCCGGTGGAGCGCCAGGTGGTGCGCATCATCACCCCAGGCACGGTCAGCGACGAAGCCTTGCTCGACGAGCGCCGCGACAACCTGTTGGCTGCCGTACTGGGCGATGAGCGACTGTTCGGCCTGGCGGTGCTGGATATCACCAGCGGCCGTTTCAGCGTGCTGGAGATCGGCGGCTGGGAAAATCTGCTGGCCGAACTCGAGCGTCTCAATCCGGTTGAACTGCTGATTCCCGACGATTGGCCGCAAGGTCTGCCAGCGGAAAAACGCCGCGGCGCACGCCGTCGCGCGCCCTGGGATTTCGAGCGCGATACCGCGCACAAGAGCCTGTGCCAACAATTCGCCACCCAGGATCTGAAAGGCTTCGGCTGCGAAAATCTGACCCTGGCCATCGGTGCCGCCGGTTGCCTGCTGGCATACGCCAAGGAGACCCAGCGCACCGCCCTGCCGCACTTGCGCAGCCTGCGCCACGAGCGCCTCGACGACACCGTGATTCTCGACGGCGCCAGCCGGCGCAATCTGGAGCTGGACGTCAACCTCGCCGGCGGCCGCGAAAACACCCTGCAGTCGGTGGTCGACCGCTGCCAGACCGCGATGGGCAGTCGCCTGCTCAGCCGCTGGCTGAACCGTCCATTGCGCGATCGCGCGGTATTGGAAGCGCGCCAGGAATCGATCGCCTGTCTACTGGAGCGCTACCGCTTCGAGACCCTGCAGCCGCAGCTCAAGGAAATCGGCGACCTGGAACGCATCCTCGCGCGGATCGGATTGCGCAACGCCCGACCGCGGGACTTGGCGCGTCTGCGCGATGCCCTGGCCGCGCTGCCCACGTTGCAAATGGCCATGGCCAACCTCGACTCGCCGCACCTGGCGGATCTGGCGGGCGTCGTCAGCACCTATCCGGAGCTGGCCGAGCTGTTGGCCCGCGCCATTATCGACAACCCGCCCGCGGTGATCCGCGACGGCGGCGTGCTCAAGACCGGCTATGACGCCGAGCTGGACGAACTGCAATCGCTCAGCGAAAACGCCGGCCAGTACCTGATGGACCTGGAAGTACGGGAAAAAGCCCGCACCGGGCTGGCCAACCTCAAGGTCGGCTATAACCGCGTGCATGGCTACTTTATCGAGCTGCCGAGCAAACAGGCCGAATCGGCACCGGCCGATTACATTCGCCGCCAGACCCTGAAAGGTGCGGAACGCTTCATCACCCCCGAGCTCAAGGAGTTCGAAGACAAAGCGCTGTCAGCAAAAAGCCGCGCTCTGGCCCGTGAAAAGATGCTCTACGACGAGCTGCTGGAACGCCTGATCGGCCACCTCGGGCCGTTGCAGGACAGCGCTGCGGCCCTCGCCGAACTGGATGTGCTGAGCAACCTGAGCGAACGCGCACTGAACCTCGACCTCAATCGCCCGCGCTTCGTTGACGAGCCCTGCATGCGCATCGAGCAAGGTCGTCATCCGGTGGTCGAACAAGTTCTGAGCACACCCTTCGTGGCCAACGACCTGAGCCTCGACGACGAGACCCGCATGCTGATCATTACCGGGCCGAACATGGGTGGTAAATCCACCTACATGCGGCAAACGGCGCTGATTGTGCTGCTGGCGCATATCGGTAGCTTCGTCCCCGCCGCCGCTTGCGAATTATCCCTGGTCGACCGCATCTTCACCCGCATCGGCTCGAGCGACGACCTGGCCGGCGGTCGTTCGACCTTTATGGTGGAGATGAGCGAGACCGCCAATATCCTGCACAACGCCACGGAACGCAGCCTGGTGCTGATGGATGAAGTCGGCCGCGGCACCAGCACTTTCGACGGCCTGTCACTGGCCTGGGCGGCGGCCGAGCAACTGGCCAAGCTGCGCGCTTATACGCTGTTCGCCACCCACTACTTCGAATTGACGGTACTGCCGGAAAGCCAGCCGATCGTCGCCAACGTGCACCTCAATGCCACCGAGCACAACGAGCGCATCGTATTCTTGCACCATGTATTGCCTGGCCCGGCGAGCCAAAGCTACGGCTTAGCCGTCGCGCAGCTGGCCGGCGTGCCCAGCGAGGTGATCCTGCGTGCCCGCGAGCATTTGGCGCGTCTGGAAACCACCAGCCTGCCGCATGAACTGCCGACAGCAGCCCCCGGACAAACGGCCATACCAATGCAAAGCGACATGTTCGCCAGCCTGCCGCATCCGCTGCTGGAAGAATTACAGAAGATCAATCCGGATGATCTGACTCCGCGCAAAGCGCTGGAACTGTTATATACATGGAAGGCGCGAATCTAACGCAGGCCTGCACAAGCTGTTAGAATCGCGCGCGCTTTGTGATGCTGGCGCTATTAGCCTGGCGCCGCAGCCAATGCTTTCGAAGCAAAGGAGCTGCTTTCAGCAAAGCTCCCCCGCCGTAGCCTGAGGAGAGAACTAGAAATGACCTTCGTCGTCACCGACAACTGCATCAAGTGCAAATACACCGACTGTGTGGAAGTCTGTCCGGTGGACTGCTTCTACGAAGGCCCGAACTTCCTGGTGATTCATCCGGACGAGTGCATCGACTGTGCGCTCTGCGAACCGGAATGTCCGGCCCAGGCGATCTTCTCCGAAGACGAGGTGCCTGAGGACATGCAGGAATTTATCGAGCTGAACGCCGACCTGGCCGAAGTATGGCCGAACATCACCGAGAAAAAAGAAGCGTTGCCTGACGCTGAAGAGTGGGATGGCGTAAAGGACAAGCTGGAACATCTGGAACGCTAAGACTCGAGCTCAGCCTTTCGCTAAAACCCGCCTTGCGCGGGTTTTTTACTTTCTGGGGTTTCACTTTTCTGCGGGCAAAAAAAGGGGCGGTTTTACCCGCCCACTCTTTTGTCCCTACTCCCTTTATTTCCTATCCATCATCCTGATGAATCGCTTCCTTCGATTTCCTGGCCGTCATCCTTAACAACCTGTGCTTGTCCCTGAGCACGTGGTTGATATTAGCGTTTTCCCGGGTACCAACAAGTCGTAAAAATGCCTGCCGCACTCGCTCGCAACAGCTCAATTAAAAATAAAATACATACTTATCAATGAGATAAAAAATCACCCAGCTGCTGACGGGCAAGATACCGGCGCGTCTTTCCCGCAATTGCTTACAAGCGTTGTAAGCAATGACTTACAACGCCGGACAGAAAAAACCCGGCCGTAGCCGGGTTCTCAATTCGCCGCCAGATCACTGGAACAAGGAATCGCTCGAAAGGCCGTTCTTTTCCAGAATCTCCCGCAGTCGCTTGAGCGCTTCAACCTGAATCTGCCGCACACGTTCACGGGTCAGGCCGATCTCCTGGCCGACCTCTTCAAGTGTGCAACTTTCATGGCCACGCAAGCCGAAACGCCGTACCACGACTTCGCGCTGCTTGTCCGTCAGCTCGGACAACCACTGATCGATGCTTTGCGAGAGATCGTCGTCCTGCAACAGCTCGCAGGGGTCGGTAGGCCGGTCGTCCGTTAGAGTATCGAGCAGGGTCTTGTCCGAATCATGGCCGAGCGAGACATCCACCGAGGACATCCGCTCGTTCAGACCAAGCATGCGTTTGACCTCGCCCACCGGCTTTTCCAGCAGGTTGGCGATCTCCTCGGCCGAGGGTTCGTGATCGAGCTTCTGTGTCAGCTCGCGAGCAGCGCGCAGATAGACATTGAGCTCTTTGACCACATGGATGGGCAAACGGATGGTGCGGGTCTGATTCATGATCGCCCGCTCGATCGTTTGGCGAATCCACCAGGTGGCGTAGGTCGAGAAGCGGAAGCCACGTTCGGGGTCGAATTTCTCCACGGCGCGGATCAGGCCGAGATTGCCCTCCTCGATCAAGTCGAGCAGCGACAGACCACGATTGACATAGCGTCGGGCGATCTTCACCACCAGACGCAGATTACTTTCGATCATGCGTTTACGCCCTGCCGGATCGCCCTTCTGCGCAAGACGCGCGAAGTGCACTTCCTCTTCGGGAGTAAGCAGGGGGGAAAAGCCGATTTCGTTGAGGTATAGCTGAGTGGCGTCTAGCGCCCGGGTGTAGTCGATGTACTTGTGTTGCTTGACGTTGGTCGCCGATTTTGCTTTGACTTTGGGTTTCGCCTTGCCACGCGCCGTTGGAGCTTCTGCGTCTTCATCGGGTTGATCCTCCAAGACGATGCCGGTCTCCATCAGGAGGACTTCATCGTCCAGGTCAAAATCCGGCGCTTCTTTATTATTATTGGCAGCCATTTTTCTTATCCCCTGCTGAGTTCTACTACAGCAGGCCCTGGCGATGCCCAATCTCCCTGGCAGTCGTCGAGCCCGTCTATCCACGTGATGGACAGAGGGCAAAGATCAACGGCGCGGCAGGTATTGCAACGGATCTACAGGTTTACCTTGGCGGCGAATTTCAAAATGAAGCTTCACCCGGTCGGCTCCCGTGGAACCCATCTCGGCAATTTTCTGCCCGGCCTTGACCCGTTGCCCCTCCTGTACCAACAGCCTGCGGTTATGTCCGTAGGCACTTACGTAGGTATCGTTGTGTTTGATGATCACCAACTCGCCGTAGCCCCGTAAACCACTCCCGGCGTAAACCACTGAACCATCAGACGCAGCCGAAACAGGCTGTCCCAATTCCCCAGCGATATCAATTCCTTTATTCAAACTACCGTTTGAGGAAAACCGCCCGATTAGAGCCCCCGGGGATGGCCAAACCCAACCCGCGGCACTGCGTTGCGCGGTAATTGCCGGGGTGGCAACCTTGCTCGGCGGCGCAACCGGCGTGGTTTTGCTCGGGGTCGGCGCGGCCACGACAACCGGAGGACGCGGGCTCGCTTGCGGACGGGGTTGCGGTACAGGGCTCGCCACCACGGCAGGCGTATAGCGCGGGGTATCGAAACGAATGATCTGGCCGACGCGAATCAGGTAAGGCTCGACTATGCCATTGCGGGCGGCCAGGGCTTTCCAGTCCCAGCCGAAGCGGAAGGCGATGGAATAAAGGGTATCGCCACGCCGCACCCGGTATTGCCCCGTGGTAACCGGCTGGCGCTGCGCCTGCACGCTGCGCCCGTTGCGGTCGACCACCTGCACCCCGCCGGGCGGTGGGCTGGCGCAACCGCTCAGTAAGGCGCCGAGCAGCAGGCCAGCCAACAGGCATCGAGCGCCGTTACAGCGAATTCGCAGTTGAATGGCTGAGCAACCCACCGGTTTCTCCCTACTGGCGTTTATTGTGGTTAACGGGTATGCCGCGAGAGGCGCCCGAATCATGAAAACCTCTCGCGACATAGCCGTTCCCTCATCCGGCGCTACGCGCCACCTTCTCCCGTCGGGAGAAGGTAAAAAGGACAGCGTCGCTGCGTGATTTCAGAGTAGTGCCGTGCATTGTGCCGGAATTACTCGTCGCAACCAGCGCTTTGCTGACGATGACTGGCCAAACGTTCCAACCCCAGTACCAATACCACACCGCCGCAGGCCAGGAGAACGGCCACGAGTAGTTGTGGATCCTGCCCGCTGACCTCGGCGAAACGCCCCGGCAGGAGGTTGGCTTGCAGCAACGGGACCTGTTCGCCGTGGCTATCGAGACGCCAGGTGAGCGTTTCCTTCCAGGGCCACAGCTTGTTCAGCGAACCCAGCATCAAACCGGTCAGCAGCGCCAGTCCCAGATCGCGCCAGCTCGTCAATAACCAGCGCAGCACACCGGCGAAACTGACGATGCCGATCAGGCAACCGCTGGCGAACACCGCCAGCACCGCGATATCCAGACCTTTCACCGCCCCAAGGATAAAGGGGTACAGGCCCAGCAACAGCAAGATGAAACTGCCGGAAATGCCCGGTAGGATCATCGCGCAGATGGCGATGGCCCCGGCGAAGAAAATGCTCAGCGAGTCGGTGCCCCACTGCACCGGAGACGCCACGGTGATCCAGTAGGCGAAACCGGCACCGATGGCGAAGCTCAGCACCCGGGTCCAGTTCCAGCGTTGGATATCGCGGGCCACCAGGTGCGAGGACACCAGAATCAAACCGAAGAAGAACGACCAAACCGGAATCGGGTGCTGATCCAGCAGGTAGGTGATCAAGCGCGCCAGGCTGAGCACGCTAGTCAGAATACCGGCCAGCAGGATCAACAGGAAAGTCGCATTGGCGGCCTGCCAGGCGGCGACGATGCGACCGCGCAGCAACATCCCCATCGCGGCGGGCACGCTGGCGATGGAGCGCAGCAACTCATCATAAATGCCGCTGATAAATGCAACGGTGCCACCGGATACGCCTGGCACCACATCGGCCGCCCCCATGGCGATGCCCTTGATAAAGAGCAGAACATGCTTGTTCATGGATTCCTCAGTTCAAATCGAATCAGGCCAGGGGCCCGTTTAGCAGTGGGACGAAACGCACGGCATCGAGCACATGCCGGGAGAAGCCCTGCTCCTCGCGCACGATCAGCAGTAACTCCTGCTCGGCGCCGGCACCCACCGGAATCACCAAGCGCCCGTTCGGCGCCAGTTGATCGAGCAGGGCTTGCGGCACCTCGGCAGCCGCGGCCGTGACGATAATGCCGTTGTAAGGTGCCAGCGCCGACCACCCTTCCCAGCCATCGCCCCAACGGAACACCACATTGCGCAGGTTCAGCTCGCTCATGCGCTCTTTGGCACGTTCCTGCAGAATCTGGATACGCTCGACGCTGAACACTCGCTCCACGACCTGCGCCAGAATCGCGGTCTGATAGCCCGAGCCCGTGCCGATTTCCAGGACTTTGTCCAAGGGGCCAGCGGCCAGCAGCAACTCGCTCATGCGCGCGACCATATACGGCTGCGAGATGGTCTGGTTATGACCGATGGGCAACGCGGTATCTTCGTAGGCGCGATGGGCCAGGGCTTCGTCGACGAACAGATGACGCGGCGTGCGACGGATCGCCTCCAGCACCTGGGCATTGGACAGCCCCTCTTCGTACAAACGTTGAATCAAGCGCTCCCGGGTGCGCTGCGAGGTCATACCGATACCGCGGTGCAACTCGTCCTGCTCGCGCCTCATCAAAGCAAGCCCTCCAGCCAGGGTTGCAGGCTATCGAATCCATCCTGAAAGGTTCGATCCAGCTGCAACGGGGTAATGGACACATAGCCCTGCATCACCGCGTGGAAATCCGTACCGGGCCCACCGTCTTCGGCATCGCCGGCGACCGCGATCCAATAGCCCTCTTTGCCGCGCGGATTGACCACCTTGACCGGCGCGGCGGCGCGGGCGCGATGACCCAAGCGGGTGAGCTGGATGCCACGGATATGCTCGAGCGGCAAGTTGGGGATATTCACGTTGAGCACGGTGCGCGGCGGCAGATCCAGTTGCTCATGGGCCTCGACCAGCTTGCGCGCGAAATACGCCGCGGTCGGCAGGTTGTCCGTCAGGCGCGACACCAGCGAGAAGGCGAAGGCCGGCCGGCCAAGGAAACGCCCCTCCAAAGCAGCGGCCACGGTACCGGAGTAGAGCACGTCATCGCCCAGATTGGCCCCCAGATTGATGCCCGCCACCACCAGATCGGTGACATGCGGCAGCAAGCCGTTCAAGCCCAAATGCACGCAATCGGTTGGGGTGCCATTAACGCTGATGAAGTCGTTGGCCAACACGCAGGGGTGCAGCGGACGGTCGAGCGTCAACGAGCTGCTGGCGCCGCTTCTGTCCTGATCGGGGGCGATCACCGTGCATTCGGCATAATCGGCCAGTGCGGCATGCAGCGCGGCGAGGCCCGGTGCGGCCACACCGTCGTCGTTTGAAATCAGAATACGCATGGATTGTCCGTGTGTCCTGCCGGCAACAGATCGACGAGCTCGCGCACCAAAACAGTGGCAAAGCATCCAGCTGGCAGGACGAATTGCAGTTGCAGAATGTCGGGCTCGGGATAATGCCACGTCAAACCGCCGATGGGGAGGCGCAGAATACGTCGTTCGTGCATCATGCCCGCTTCTGCCAGCCAATCGACCAGCACAGGCTCCTGTTCGGCCACTTTATGCTCCAGCGCCTGGGCGATCCCGGCCACGGCCGAATCTCCCGCGCCCCATAACGGCCCGGTCGGGTGTAGATCGAGAATCGCCAGGCGCGGGTCGCTGCATTCGGCCTCCCCTGCCGGGAAAAAACTGCGGCTATCGGTAAAGGCCAGCAGATCGCCCGGTAGCGCCCGGTTCCAGATGCCTGCGGCGACCCGCTCGGCCAATACCCGATTGAACAGGTAGCTACGCGCCGCCGAGAGCACCCGCGAGCGCACATTGCGTTTCTCGGGCAGGCTCTTGCCTTCGGCGAAATGCCGGGCATGAGCCAGATTGCCGCCTTCGAAGCCGAAACGCTGCATGCCGTAGTAATTGGGAATACCTTCGGCGGCGATCCGCGTCAGGCGCTGGTCCAGAGCAGCATGATCGGCCTGCAACTGGGTCAGGCGCAGGGTGAAGCCGTTGGCGGCATGGGCGCCGCGCTGCAATTTACGCGAGTGGCGCACCTGCTTGAGGATGGACAGGCTGGCATCGGCCGCGGCGCTCAGGTCGGGATCGACCTTACCCGGCAGATGCAGGCTGAACCATTGCCGGGTCAGCGCCTGACGATCCTTGAGCCCGGCATAGCTGATCATCCGCAGCGGCACCCCGGCGGCACGGGCGATGCGCTTCGCCGCGTCCTCGGTGTTCAGCTCGCGCTTTTCCACCCA
>CBIHQF010000044.1:0-13323 GCA_966211665.1 uncultured Pseudomonas sp.
GGAGTGGCCTCGCCGAGAAAGTGGCCTATCAGTTGCTGGCGATCGATCCCTGTTCCGCGCTCGAAGGCGCTATTGACCTCGATGTAGCGGAATTGTTGATTTTCGGCCACCTCCACCAGGTAGAGGCCATCCGCGGAGTTGTCGAAGACCTCTCGGTAGCGCCTTTCGCTTTCCCGCTGCGCCGCCTGCAGGCGTTTGCGTTCGCTGATGTCGCGGGCCAACTCCAGGCTGTAGCTCTGGCCGTCGAGCTCGAGGTAGGTGATGCTGAGTTCGACCGGAAAGATACGGCCGTCCTTGGTTTGGTGGCGGCTTTCGATGATCTCCGGCGGGCGCTCCGGATGGTCGTGCCAATCCGCCAGGATCTGCTCGTTGGTCCAGTCCGGATCTATTTCGCCTACGGTCATGCTCAGCAGTTCTTCGCGGCTATAACCCAGGCTTCGGCAGGCCTCTTCGTTGACGTAGCGGAAACGCGCCTGGCGGTCGATCAGGTAGGCGGCCTCGTGCACGTGGCTGAGAGCGAGGTGCATCAGCGAGAGGCGTTCTTCGACTTTGACAAGGCGGCTGAGGTCCTCGATCTGGGCGACCAGATACAGAGGGGCGTCGTCCCTCGCGCGTACCGAGCTGACCGTCAGCCGCATCCGGAGATAGCGGTCGTCGCGGTTGCGGTAACGCTTTTCCAGACGCAAGTAGGGGACTTCGCCGGCTATCAGGGCTTGGTTGCCGGCGAGCTCCCTGGGTAGGTCGTCCGGATGGGTGAGGGCCTGGCTGGAAGTTTGTTGCAGCTCCTCCTCGCTGTAGCCGAGCAACTCGCACAGATAACGGTTGGCGCGCAGCCAGCGGCCATCGACGGTCAGCAGGGCCATGCCGATCGCGGCGGAGTCGAAAGCCTTGCGGAAGCGTTCCTCGCTTTCCCGCAACGCCTGTTCGATACGCTTGCGCTCGCTGATATCGTGCAGGAAACCGAACCAGAGAATTGAACCGTCGGCTTCACGCGTCGGTTTGGAGCGGCCCTCGAGCCAGATTTCGCCCTTTTGCGGATGACGAACCCGGTATTCGCATTGCCAGGCGCGCAGCGTGCGCGCCGACTCGGCGAGCGACTCTTGCACCCGTGCGATGTCTTCGGGGTGGACGCGGTCGAAGAGAATGCCGGCATCCCGCTTCAGCTCGTCCACGGTTACGCCATAGTATTGTTCATAGCCCGGCGAGGCCCAAGGCAGGGATACCATTCCGTTATTGTCCAGGCGGAAGGCGCCGATAATGCCTGGCGCGGTTTCGACGATGCGCTGCAGCCATTGATCTTCTTCGAGCTGCTTATCCAGGCCCATAGGGGCTTCCACCCGAACGATTTCAGCCAGCGCCAGGTCGCCGACGGCAACCAGCTTGCTGCGCCCATGCACCAGGCTGCCATCCTTGTGCCAATAGCGCAGCTCGAGCGGAAAACCCGAGGCGGCCGGGGTATGCAGCTGGTCGCGATCAGCGGGGTGGAGGAAATCGATCAAGGCTTTGCCGGGCAAGCTGGCACGGGCATAACCGAGCAGTTCGGTGAAGGCGTCATTGACCTTCAGTATCCGGCCCTGCTCATCGAGCAGCAGCATAGCGGATGACGCCAGATCGAAGATGGCCTCGAACAACCGGGATGGTGCCGTCGGTGCACCTAGGTCATCCGCTGCCCTAGAGAACACGCCCTGTACTTCGCTCAATGTGAGTCGCCTCTGGTTTCATCGGCGCCCCCATGTCTATAAGACCCGTGGCGGTGCCGAAGAAATGCTATTAGTCCTGTCTGACTAACACCTGACGATCCCTGTATCGGTGCATCCACGAGTGGCGAACTGCCGCTGAGCCACTGGGGCTTTCAATCATACGCGCTACAGTGGTGAGTCACTTTGCCATAGGTAGCAGTTCGGTGATCGCATAAATCCAGCAGATGGCTGCCATTACTACCCTGTTTCGCTGCCTTCTCGAATTTTCTACGACTAAAGGATAGTACGGGATCAATCATGACCGCGATGGAAGGGGCGGCGGTCGATGCTTAGCCGGGATAAAGCTGTTCATGCACACGCTGAAAAAGGCCCAAGACAAAGGCCTGACGGATAAGCCCTGGCCGCCCGCCTAAGTCCACCAGGCGGAGAGTGCGGCGGTGAGGAGGTCGGCGGGCCGAGTTACCTCTCGTACCAGCCATGGGCAATCCTTCGCCCCGCTGATCGATGCCTGACCGCGACCAGCGAGCCCGTCTCGCCGCACTTATTCCTGAATTAAACAACGCTTATCGCGAATTAATTAAAAAATTATCTTGCGCGCTAAATACGTGCGAAGTAGATTCCGCTTTATGAAAATAACTTGCACGCTAAATATTAGCGCTGTTTTCTCTCGGGCAACCAAATCGATTCGTGGAGATCCATCATGAAAACCCTAGTCGCTTTCGCTGCAACCCTCGTCCTTGCCGCCCCGGTGCTGGCTGACAGCAAACCGCAGGACGGCAAAGGCATGTACCCGCAATGGCTGATCAACCCTAACTAAAGCATCCCTAACCGAACCATCGTTACTTGCAGAGGATTACCCCATGTCGATTCAAACCATCGCTTACCGTGCCTACGCAGAAGCCACCGGCGGCCGTGACGGCCGTGCCATTTCCTCCGACGGCGTTCTCGACGTCGCCCTGACCACCCCGAAAGAACTCGGTGGCGCCGGCGGTGCCGGCACCAACCCGGAGCAGTTGTTCGCCGCCGGTTACTCGGCCTGCTTTCTCGGCGCGATGAAATTCGTCGCCGGCCGCGACAAGCTGGCGATGCCGGCCGACGCGTCCATCGAAGGGCTGGTCGGCATCGGCGCGATTCCCAACGGTTTCGGCATCGAAGTCGAACTGCGCATCAGCCTGCCGGGCATGGACCGCCAACAGGCGCAAACCCTGATCGAGCGGGCGCACATCGTTTGCCCTTACTCCAACGCCACCCGCGGCAACATCGACGTCACCCTGACCCTGCTCGACTAAGCCATCGCCCGGCCGCTGCCAGCCAGCGGCCCGCCCCAAGGAGCCAGCACATGAACATCAAACAACGCATCTCGATCGCCATACTCGCCCTCGCCGTCAACAGCGCCTTCGCGGCCGGCAGCCCCGGGGTGGAGCGCAACACCCAGGGTTTCCTCGATGCCCTGGCCGCCGGTGGCGGCACGCCGCTCGAGCAGATGAGCCCGAAAGACGCCCGCGCCGTGCTGGTGGGCGCGCAGGCCGGAGTCAAGGTCGACCTGTCCGGGATCGAGGTCGCCGACAAAACCATCAACATCGACGGCCAGTCGATCGCCTTGAAAATCGTGCGTCCGGCCAATGCCGAAGGCACGTTGCCGGTGTTCATGTACTTCCACGGCGGCGGCTGGGTACTCGGTGATTACCCGACCCACGAACGCCTGATCCGCGACCTGGTGGTGGGTTCCGGCGCGGTGGCGGTGTACGTCGACTACACCCCGTCGCCGGAAGCCAAGTACCCGATCGCGATCAACCAGGCCTACGCCGCGACCCAATGGGTAGCGCAGCACGGCGCGCAGATCGGCGTCGATGGCAAGCGCCTGGCGGTGGCCGGCAACAGCGTCGGCGGCAATATGGCCGCGGTGGTCAGCCTGATGGCCAGGGACAAGGGCACCCCGGCGATCAAGTATCAACTGCTGTTGTGGCCGGTGACCGACGCCAACTTCAACAACGCCTCATATAACCAGTTCGCCGATGGCCACTTCCTCAGCAAAAGCCTGATGCAGTGGTTCTGGGACAACTACACCACCGACCCGAAGCAGCGCGCCGAGATCTACGCCTCGCCACTGCAGGCCTCGGTCGAACAACTGAAAGGCTTGCCGCCGGCCCTGGTGCAGACCGCCGAGTTCGACGTGCTGCGCGACGAAGGCGAAGCCTATGCGCGCAAGCTGGACGCGGCCGGCGTCGAGGTCACCGCCGTGCGCTACAACGGCATGATTCACGACTTCGGTCTGCTCAATGTGATCAGCCAGATCCCCGGCACCCGCAGCGCTATGCAGCAGGCGGTCGCGGCGCTAAAAGCCAACCTTCAGTAATCCTTGCCCAAGCAAACGCCTCGCCGCCAGACCGTAGCCTGGGTCGAGCGAAGCGATACCCGGGAAAGGCTCTAACCAGAGGCCTCGCAGTGCGTGATCTTCAATTGAGGAGGTCGGCTCTATCACCGCATGGACGGTAACGTGGCACACACGTCTTGCGGTGATGCGAAGCCCTGTTTTCTGCACCACTAACCCGTCCTTGTAAAACTGGTCTGCTTCATTTGGCACCTCTCTTGGGTATCGCTTCGCTCCACCCAGGCTACGACTGCTGTGGAGTGCGTACCTCTCAACCAGGAATACCGCCTTCTCAAGCCTCCCGCTCCGCACACGCCAAGCTACCGATCAACCCCTCGGCCAGCATCTGGTCGAGCACCCGTTGCAGCCAGGGCGCGGCGAAGTACTGCTGCATCGCGCCCGGCGAACGCCAAGTCCCGCATAGCCACCACTCCAGCGGGTCGTCCGTGGCCTGGCGAATCTCGAAGCCCAGGCAGCCGACCTGCGCGCGTGCCGGTGCGAGCAGGTCGTGCAGGTGGGCGCCGAGTCGCTCGGTACAGCCGGGTTGGGCACGAATAACGATCAGGTGCGTGCTGTTCATGGTGACTTCCATGGCATAAGGGGTTGGCCGGTTCTCAATAAGGGCTGGCGGTCGGCCGCACGATCAGCTCGCTGACATCGACATCCGCCGGTTGCTCGACCGCATAGGCGACGGCGCGGGCAATCGCATCCGGAGTGATGGCTATCTTGCGGAACTCGCGCATCATCTCGCGGCTTTGCGTATCGGAGATGCTCTCGGCCAACTCCGACTCGACCACGCCCGGCGACACCAAAGTGACGCGAATATCGCCGCCGACCTCCTGGCGCAAGCCATCGGAAATCGCCCGCACCGCATACTTGGTCGCGCAATACACGGCGCCAGTCGGCACCACGCTGTAGGCGCCGATCGATGCCACGTTGACGAACTGACCGCTACGCTGCGCCTGCATCAGCGGCAAGGCCGCGGCGATGCCGTGCAGCACGCCGCGGATATTCACGTCGATCATCCGGTCCCACTCATCCACCTTCAGCGCATCGAGCGGCGACAGCGGCATGACCCCGGCGTTATTGAGCAGCACATCGACGCGGCCGTAGCGCTCCACGGCGAAGTCGACGAAGGCCTGCACCTCCTCGCGGCTGGTTACATCCAGGCGGCGGTACTCGGCGCTGCCGCCGGCCTCGCGGATCTCGCCGACCAGCTTTTCCAGGCGCTCGGTACGTCGCGCCCCGAGCAGCAGGTGCGCGCCTTTCTCCGCCAGCAGGCGGGCGCAGGCCTCGCCGATGCCGCTGCTGGCGCCGGTGATCAGAATCACTTTGTCTTGGATATTCGACATCACTAAATCCTCTGCTGAAGGGGTGCGACAGGGGTTGTCGCTACAGCACCAGAGGTTAGGCAGATGGTCGTCCGACCGTTAGTCGATTACTGGCTGATTCTTGCCTAAAACTGCATGGCCGTTGTTGCCATAAAAAGCAGCTCGCGCCCTGTAGCCCGGATTGCATCAGGGCTACGGCTCAGCCAAGGACGCAGGATTCGTAGGAGGCGCGCCCCCGCGGCGAATGCAGCCCGTAGGGCTGCCAGGCCATGCCCCGGCGAAAGCCAAAGCTTCGCCCCGAGGACACGCAACGCCGCCCGGATCCTCCCAGGGGCCGCAGGCAATTCGTGCCTGGCGATACTGCGCATTGTTGGGACATGGCCCAATAAAAGCCCATAGCGTCCGGCTTGTTGCCTAATACTGGCGAATGCTTGCCTGATCCTGCCGCTTACGAAGACTTGCCTGAAAAACCGCGCTAGGCTTCAGGCAGCCTCCAGGAGCCCGCCATGTCCACGATCGCTAGCGCGCCATCCACCCTCGACGACAGCTTCAGCCGCTACCAGACGGAACTGGCCGGGCGCATCCTGCGCATGACCGACCAGGACGGCATTCAGAGCACGCCCATCGCCGGCCTCGACCTGTTCCGCTCCAGCGGCCCGACCCTGCCGATGCCGGCGCTCTACCGCCCGTGCCTGTGCATCATGGCCCAGGGCAGCAAGGAGGTGCGCCTGGGCGAAGAGCGCTACGTCTACGATCCGCTGAACTATCTGGTGGCCTCGGTCACCCTGCCGGTCACCGGCCAGGTGATCGATGCCTCGCCGGAGCGGCCCTACCTGAGCCTGCGCCTGGAGATCGACCCGGCGCAGATCAGCAGCCTGATCGCCGACGCCGGGCCGATCGGCGTGCCCGCGCCGGGGGCGCAGCGTGCGCTCTTCGTCGACCGTCTGGATGTCCAGCTGCTCGACGCGGTGATCCGCCTGCTGCGCCTGCTCGACACCCCACGGGATATCGCCATGCTCGCGCCCCTGGCGCTGCGCGAAATCTTCTACCGCCTGCTGCACAGCCCCCAGGGCCAGCGCCTGCATGAAATCGCCATCGCCGACAGCCAGAGCCAACGCATCGCCCGCGCCATCGACTGGTTGAACAAGCACTTCGACCAACCCCTGCGCATCGACGACCTGGCCCGCGAAGTCAACCTCAGCCCCTCGACCCTGCACCACCGCTTCAAAGCGGTCACCGCCCTCAGCCCGCTGCAATACCAGAAGCAACTGCGCCTGCAGGAAGCCCGCCGCCTGATGCTCTGCGAAAACCTCGAAGCCGCCGCGGCCAGCTACCGCGTCGGCTACGAAAGCCCCTCGCAATTCAGCCGCGAGTACAGCCGCCTGTTCGGCGCGCCGCCGTTGCGGGATCTGGCGAGGTTAAGGAGTTCGGCGTAGGGCGTTCGCGCTCTAATAGGCTTGAAATCCAACGGCTTGGATAGGCAGACGTACGCCGTCTGTGCGCCGCCCCAAACGCCCTCAACTGATCACCGGCTCCTCGACCTGCGCGGCGCCATGCTCGGTCTTTTGCGGCATGGCGGCGAAGCTGTCCGCCTGGGCCATGCTCCAGATGCGGGCGTAGAACTCGCTGTCGATTTGCTTCTTCAGCAAGGCCCCTGGCTTGACGAAGTAGTACAGCTGCGAGAACAGCTTGATTTCGGTCGAGCTGACGCGGCGGATCAGATGGTGCGGGCCCAGTTCGCCTGGATGCGACAGCCCGGCCGCCGCGAGCAGTTCGGCCAGTGCGTGCACGGTGTTGCGGTGAAAGCTGCAGACCCGCTCGGCTTTGTCCGGGACAACCAACGCGCGTTGGCGCAGCGGGTCCTGGGTGGCGACGCCGGTGGGGCAACGGTTGGTGTGGCAGTGTTGCGACTGGATGCAGCCGATGGCGAACATGAAGCCGCGCGCCGAGTTGACCCAGTCCGCGCCCATGGCCAGCACGCTGGCGATGTCGAAGGCGCTGACGATCTTGCCGCTGGCGCCGATGCGAATGTGTTCGCGCAGGTTGCAGCCTACCAGCACGTTATGCACGAACAGCAGGCTTTCACGCAGCGGCATGCCGATGTGGTTGGTGAACTCCACGGGCGCCGCGCCGGTTCCGCCTTCCTTGCCGTCGACCACGATGAAGTCGGGATAGATACCGCTCTGCAGCATCGCCTTGACGATGCCGACGAACTCCCAGGGATGGCCGATGCACAGCTTGAAGCCGACCGGCTTGCCGCCCGACAGCTCGCGCAGTTGCCCGATAAAGGCCATCAGTTCCAGGGGCGTGGCGAAGGCGCTGTGGCTCGCCGGCGAGATGCAGTCCACGCCCTCGGGTACGCCGCGGGTGGCGGCGATTTCGGCGTTGACCTTGCGCCCCGGCAGGATGCCGCCGTGCCCGGGCTTGGCGCCCTGGGACAGCTTGATCTCGATCATCCGCACCTGCGGGTCGCGCGCCTGCTCGGCGCAGCGCTCGGGGTCGCATCCGCCGGTCGCGCGGCGGCCGCCGAAATAGCCGCGGCCCCATTCCCATACGAGGTCACCGCCGTGCTCGCGGTGGTAGCGGCTGATGCTGCCTTCTCCGGTGTCGTGGTAGAAACCGCCGAGCTTGGCGCCGCGGTTCAGGGCGAGAATCGCGTTGCCGCTGAGCGAACCGAAACTCATCGCCGAAATATTGAACACCGAAGCGGAATACGGCTGTTCGCACTGCGGCCCGCCAATCGACACGCGAAACGTCTCGGGATCGCTGACCGCAGCGGTGCGGATCGAATGGCCGATGCACTCGTAGCCGACTTCGTAGACATCGATCAGCGTGCCGAAGGGCTTGTCGTCGACCTCGTTCTTCGCCCGCGCATAAACCAGCGAGCGCTGCGCGCGGGAGAAGGGCACGCGCTCCTGATCGCCTTCCAGCAGGTACTGGCGAATCTCCGGGCGGATGCCTTCGACCAGGTAACGGATATTGCCGAGGATCGGGTAATTGCGCCGCACCGCATGCTCGTGCTGGCGAAGATCACGGATGCCCACCAGCGTCAGCAGCGCGGTGACGCCGAACAGCGGCCACACCCAGGGATGGTTGAGAAAGGGCAGGCAGAGCAGGGCGGTCAGGGCGCACAGAACGAAAAATGCGTAGCGGCTGAACAGCGAGATATTCATCTAAGGACCTGTCGGAAGAAGGCGCGGGACATGCCTGGGAGCTGGAAGCCTAGCGCAGAAGCCCCGGGCCGCCTATCGACAGGCGTACGCCGATCAGGTCTCACCGGCGCAGGCGCGAAAGTTTCTCCAGACCGCTCGGCGCGAGGGTGGCGCTACGACCAGCCTTCAATCACATCGATCTGGCTCTAACCGCGCAGATGTTGAAAGTATTTCTGTATTTGTGGCCGCTTAGTGGAGAAATACTTTCACTTCATTTGCATACTGATCGCTCTGTTCTCCTGCTTGAAATCGAGCAGAAGCAGTTGGGTCAGTTTTCGCTCAGCTGCAACCGGAAGTAGCCAGAGTGGTGGTTCCCAGTGCCAATTTGCATGGGCAAAAAATGGACACATGAAAAACAAAAGGCCTCACGTTTTCACGTGGGGCCTTTTCTGTAGATGTCGCACTCGGCGGGATTCGAAGCCACGCCCCCCTTCGGAGGCCAATGCGGTACAGGAATCTTGGTTGGCGGTAAGCGTTCGAGAATGTCTCTAAGTGCCATGCCGCAAGGCTTCTGACCTATTGCGTTCCCTGCAGTTTATGACCCTTGGCAGCACATAAGGGCGCTCGCCTAGGGCGCAAAAATGAAATTCTAACTTTCGTTCTTTGACCACTAGCCTGGAAAGTGTCTAGGAAATCCGGGGCGATTCTGCGTGCATATCGAGTCGTCCCACAATGGTCAGGCTCCCATCTAGCATTTTTTCGTGCGCCGTTCACAAAGACCGCAAGCCACCCCGTATTGCGCAAGACTTTGCACATAGTTTGTTGGTTATGGTTGCGGCTCAGGCCATGGGGGCCTATCGGCGCCCTAACACCAGGCGGTCCGGCAAGGTGATATGTGTCGATTGCGGCAACAGGCGTGTGTCGTCCGTGTGTCTCCAATGTTGAGAATGTGACTTTTCTCTGAATTCTGCACCTTTCGCTTTTCTGAGATTGCGAACTCTTCTCGAGTTGTCTAGCATCGCCTCGCTTACAAAGGAGTGTTCCATATAGGCGGATATTGCAATTTTTGGCAGCAAAGCGTGCCGACATATTCGTTGAAGGGATCTATGTAGTTAGTAAGTATGGACACCTGATAGGTATGGATACCGGTTTACATTCACTTGTCGCCATCGCGCGATTTCATCAGCTACCCGCTGAACCCGAGCAGCTCGCGCACCAATTTGCCGAGCCGGGTAAGCCGTTTTCCGATACCCAGCTATTGTCGGCCGCCAAGGCGCTGACTCTCCGCGCCAAGTGCGTATCACCCCGTTTCTCGCAGCTTAAAAACGACACGCTTCCCGCCATTGCGAAAACCGTTGATGGCGCTTATGTCATTCTTGCCCGAATCGGAGAGAGTTCGGGTGGCGATGAGTCAAATGTCGCGCGTACTTATCTGGTCCACGATCTTCGCGAGGCGACCCCGCGTTCTATTTCACAAGAAGCGTTTGAATCGCTTTGGTCGGGCGAGTTAATTCTGATCACTCGACGCCAGGGGCTGGGCGAAAGCCTGCAGCAGAAATTCGACATCTCCTGGTTTATTCCCTCGCTGGTCAAGTACCGTAAATTATTCAGCGAGGTGCTAATAGCCTCATTTTTCCTACAGTTGTTCGCCCTGGTCACGCCGCTGTTTTTCCAAGTGGTGATGGACAAGGTGCTGGTGCATCGCGGCTTCACTACGTTGGACGTACTGGCCATCGGCTTTTTCGTCATCGTGGTGTTCGAGGCGTTTCTCGGTGGATTCCGCAATTATCTATTCAGCCACACCACCAACAGGGTGGATGTGGAGCTGGGCTCGCGTCTGTTCAATCATCTGCTGGGGTTACCGCTGGCCTATTTCGAGTCGCGCCAGGTGGGCCAGAATGTGGCGCGAGTGCGCGAGCTGGATACCATCCGCAATTTCATCACTGGTACTGCTCTTACGCTGGTGATTGATCTGTTCTTCGTGTCCGTGTTCGTGGCTGTGATGTGGTATTACAGCCCTACGCTGACTTGGATCGTATTGGCCACCGTACCGGCCTATGTGGTGTTATCCATTTTCATCACGCCTATCCTGCGTCACCGCCTGAACGAGAAGTTCACACATGGCGCAGCCAACACCGCCTTCCTCACCGAGTCCATCACTGGCATCGGCACTGTCAAGTCCATGGCGGTGGAGCCGCAAATGCGGCGCAAGCTGGAGGATCACTTATCCAGTTATGTGCACGCGTCCTTCCGCAGCCAAAACCTAGGCAATGTCGCCAACCAGATCGCGGGGGTAATCAATAAGCTGATGACCTTGGGCATTATCTGGTGGGGTGCTCATCTGGTGATAGATGGGGATATCACCGTGGGTCAGCTAATCGCCTTTAATATGCTGGCTGGTCGGGTCAGTGGTCCGGTGCTAAAACTGGTACAGCTGTGGCAGGAGTTCCAGCAGGCGGGTATTTCCATCGCGCGATTGGGGGATATTCTTAATACGCCTCGGGAACCAGGTTTTAATCCCAACCGTTCACGTTTGCCGTCATTGCAAGGTGCGGTATCTCTTGAGCAGGTTAAGTTTCGTTACCGGGTCGATGGGCCCCTTATCCTTCACGATATAGATCTGCAAGTGAAGCCGGGTGAAGTGATCGGCATCGTCGGCCGCTCCGGTTCCGGTAAGAGCACCATCACCAAACTCATTCAGAGGCTATACGTGCCCGAGGCCGGCCGCGTATTGGTGGATGGCGTTGATCTTGCCATGATCGACACCGCTTGGCTGCGCCGCCAGATCGGTGTGGTGTTGCAGGAGAATTTCCTGTTCAACCGCAGCATCCGCGAAAACATTGCTTTGGTTGACCCGTCGATACCAATGGAGCGCGTGATTGCCGCCGCCAAAATGGCCGGAGCGCACGAATTCATCGTCGAGCTTTCGGAAGGTTACGACACCTTGGTGGGCGAGCAAGGTAGCAACCTTTCCGGCGGGCAACGCCAACGGCTGGCTATTGCCCGCGCGCTGATCAACAACCCGCGCATTCTGATTTTTGACGAAGCCACCAGCGCTCTCGATTACGAATCCGAGCGCCTGATCCAGGACAATATGGCGCGCATTTGCCAAGGGCGCACCGTGTTCATCATCGCCCACCGTCTTAGCACCGTGCGTGGCTGCAATCGAATCATCGTTATGGACAAGGGGCGTATCGTCGAACAGGGCGACCACGATGGGCTACTCCAGCAAAACGGTTATTACGCCAAACTCCACAGCTACCAAAACCACCACCCGCACCTGAAAACGGTCGAGACAGATTCCAACACCCAAAGCGCGCGTTTTGTGTCGTCGCACCCTGAGCGAAGCTCTTTCCGCGTGGAGCGCAAGCCCCCTGAAAAACGGGAAGGTGACGAGTGAGTGCCGTTGCTGTTCTGAAGGACGCCTGGCGAAACCGCGATAAGCTGGGTGATGCCAACCAAACCCGAGAGTTGGCTGCTTTTTTGCCCGCCGCGTTGGAAATTCAGGAATCGCCACCCAACCCGCTGGCGCGCTGGCTGGCATGGGGCTTGTTGGCGCTGGTGGTGATAGCCATTGTTTGGGCGCTACTGGGGCACGTGAATATTGTCGCTTCCGCTGAGGGCAAGATCATCCCAAGCTCCCGCGTCAAGCAAGTGCAACCTCTGGACAAAGGCGTGGTGAAAGCCCTGTTGGTGAGTGAAGGCGAATATGTCAAAAAAGGTCAGCCGCTGATCTAGCTTGACCCTACATTGACAGGTGCCGACAAAAAACGCCTCGAATCGGAACTCCACAGTGCCAAGCTGCGCCTTGCGGTAAGCAGGGGGATGCTGAGCCTGTTGGAAAAGCCCAATCCACAAATCACAGCATCGTTCATCGATTCCTATTTATTGGATGTGCCCGCAGACACCATCGCACTCGATGCCGTTTTATACAAAAACATGCTGCGGCAGCAATGGCTGCAATACCAGTCGCAACTGAAAGCCCTGCAAAGCAGCTTAGTCAAAACCCAGGCGGAACAGTCCGCCGCCAAAGAAGTAATTATCAAGCTTGAGCAAACCCTGCCCATCGCCGAAAAGCGAGCAAGCGCCCTTAAAAAGCTGCACAGCAAAGATTTTGTTTCCGAAAATGATTATCTGACCGCTGAGCAGGAGCGCATTCAGCAAACCCAAGACTTGGCAGCCGAGCGCCAGCGTCTAAAGCAATTACAAGCGGCTGAAACGGAAGTGCGTGAGCAAGTCAATCTGCATAAAGCCCAATCTAGCGGCGCCCTGCTCATCGAACTCACCGAGTTACAAAGGCAAATCGCTTCTTTGGAAGAAGAGTTCACCAAAGCTAGTGACATCAACGCCAAGCAAATCCTCTATGCGCCGGTCGCGGGGCGCGTGCAGGAGCTGGCGGTTAACACGGTGGGTGGCGTCGTCACCGAGGCGCAACAGCTCATGCTGGTGGTGCCCGACGAAGAACAACTGGAAGTGGAAGTCTTCCTCGAAAACAACGACATCGGCTTTGTGCGCGAAAGTATGCCGGCCGAAATCAAAATACACACCTTTCCCTTCACCAAGTACGGCGTGATCGATGCCGAAGTTATCACTGTGTCCGACGACGCCACCGTCGACGAAAAGCGCGGCCTGATCTACCGCATGCAACTGCGTATGGCAAAAAACACCCTGTGGGTGGAAGGCAAGGAAGTGAAGCTGCAACCGGGTATGGCAGTGACGGCGGAAGTACAGACTGGCGAGCGGCGAATAATTGAGTTTTTTATGGCGCC
>CBIHQF010000045.1:0-13262 GCA_966211665.1 uncultured Pseudomonas sp.
CGACCTGCTGCACCCGATGTACCAGCCGACCGCGGCCTACGGCCACTTCGGCCGCGCGCCGGTGGAAATGAGCTACGGCGACGAAAGCTTCACCGCCTTCACCTGGGAGAAAACCGACAAGGCCGCCGACCTGCGCGCCGCTGCCGGTTTGTAAGCGCCGCGCCCCACGAGAAGCCCCGCTGCGCGGGGCTTTTTGCTGCCCGTCTGCGACCAAGACAAGGACTCGACCATGAGCAGCCCCTTGCCCCTGCTGGCCTTCCATAGTTACCAGACCCAGCGCCTGAACCGCACGCCTATCCTCTCGCCACTGCTGATAGTGGTGACCGAAGGCTGCAAGCGCATTCGCCTGGGCGAGCACGAACTCACGGCCTGCGCAGGCGACTGGCTGGTGCTGCCGGGGCATCGGCGAGTCGAAATGCTCAACCAGCCGGACCCACATAGCGGCCACTACCATGCCTGGGCCCTGGGTGAGCTGGACGGTTGGCGGCAACGCCTGCGCGAGTTGTTCGCAGCGCAGCTGGCGCGCCTGACGCTGTCGGCCAAAGCCGATGCCGAGGTCTTTCAGCCGACGCAGCAGGCCCGCGCGGCCCTCGCCAATGTCCTTGACCTGCTGCCCAGCGCCGAACAGGGCAGCCTGCAAGCCGCCCAGGCCGAGCACGCCTGGCAGGGTTTGATGCTGGCACTGGCCGCAGCGGGCCTGGGTGGCGCGTTGTTCGCCCAGAACCACCGGCGTACCGCAGAGCGCGTACTGCAACTGCTGCGCAGTGACCTGAGCCACGACTGGCAAGCCGAAGACGTCGCCGCCCGGCTGGCCATGAGCGGAGCGACGCTAAGGCGCAAGCTGGCGATCGAGAAGCTGTCGTTCCGGCGCTTGCTGCAGGATGCGCGCATGGAGCAGGCATTGAGCCTGATCAGTAACGGTCCGCAGGCCCTCGGCGAAGTCGCGGCGGCCTGCGGTTATCAGTCGCCCTCGCGTTTTGCCGCAGCGTTCCAGCGCCAATTCGGCTGTTCGCCCAGCACGCTACGACAGACGAGCGGCGCGGGCGAGAGATTGCGCGGAACGGGCGCGCCGGCCTAAGGCATCTGCCCAATACTCGTGGCTCACCCATTCCAAGGAGCCTCGTTATGCGTCCCACCGCCCTCGCCCTGTATTGCGCCGGCCTGCTCAGCTGTAGTCTCAGCCAGGCATTCGAACTGAGCAGCCCGGACATTCGGGATGGCCAGCCACTGAGCAAGTCCGAGGAATTTTCCGGTTTTGGCTGCAACGGAGAGAACCGCGCCCCTGCCCTGAGCTGGCGGGATGCCCCCGCCGGCACCAAGAGTTTCGCCATTACCGTCTACGACCCGGACGCTCCAACCGGTAGCGGCTGGTGGCATTGGTTAGCGTTCAATCTGCCCGCCAGCGTCACCGCGCTGCCGGCCGCCGCCGGTCAGGCGAAAGGCCCCGAGTTACCCGCTGGCAGCGTGCAGAGCCTGACCGATTACGGCGCGCCGGGTTTTGGCGGCGCCTGTCCGCCGCCAGGCGATAAACCGCACCGTTACATATTCACCGTGCATGCCCTGAGCGTGGAGAAACTCGATCTGGACGCCAACGCCATGCCGGCGCTGGTCGGCTATATGCTCAACGCCAATAGCCTCGGCACGACCTCGCTGACCGCTACCTATGGCCGCCCGGCGAGCGACTGAGCAGCGCACGGCCGGGCGCTAACGTAGCAGCGCCGGGGCGAATCCAAGGCACTCAAGCCCCCGGCAAAACCGGGCTGAACCAATAGGCTTTATTGTCGAAAGGCTGCCCCGGCGGCAATTGGGGGTTGCCAATCCGGAACACGCGCCGCCTGTCCAGGCCTAGTTTTTTGATGGTGGCGGCATATTCTTCGGTGAACAGGCGATCGAGCGTGCCATTGGCCACTATCGCGCGCATGCCCTCTTCGACGCGCTGCGCATGGCGACTGCCTTCCTCGTTGCGCGGGAACCAGAAATACACCGGCAGCGGATAGTAGAGCAGCAGCTCGTTCTCGATGGCCATCTGCGGGTAATCCTTGCGCCAATGTTCGAGCTCCCCGCTCACCTCGGTCACGCCGCGGCCAAAGGCATCGAAACGCCCGAGCATCAGCATGCGGAACAGCCCCTCGTAACTACTGCCCGTCACCACTTCCAGGCCGGCAGCCTTATAGATGGCCACATCGGACCATTCGCGCTGCTGGCCGAAGCTGAACTGGCGCAGCTGCTCGAACGACTGCACGCTGGAAAAACGCGATTGCAGCTCGGCCGGAATCAGAAACACCCGATAACCGAGCAGCCCCTTGTCGACAGGAATCTTCACCGGCTGCAGCGTTTCCTCCAAGGCGACGGTCGCGTCCAGCACCATGGTATTCAGCACCCCGCGCGCCCTCTGCATCTCGACGACCTGAAGCTTCTCGCTCATGGGCAGGCCGGGCTCGAGGATATAGGCGCCATATTTTTCCCGGGTGGCCTCCAGTGCGGCCCGCAGGACCCGCCAATGGTAATCGTAGCGGCGATCATCCGCCGTCTCCGGGGCGTTGTGGATGAAATGCCACTGCGCCGCGGCGTTATCGGCAGCACGCGCCATGCCCCATGGCGCGCTGACGACAAGCACGAAAAGCGTGAAAAAACCGCCAAGGAACGTAACACCCATCTTCATAACGTTACTGCCCCAACCGAGATGGCCGAACCGATCGATCAATAATAGCTGCTAAGCTGCTGGCATCCCCACGAGCAAGGATGCTCTCATGAAAGCCTGGCCCGCGCTTTTCCTTTTCCCCCTCGCCGCACACGCCTGGACCGGGCCTTGCCCCGACTGGTCGGCCCAGCGCGCCGAGAGCGAGACCGCGGCACTCGCCGCGCAAATCGCCCACTGGGACGACGCCTACCATCGCCAAGGCATATCCCTGGTTGCCGACGAACTCTATGACCAGGCCCGCCTGCGATTACAGCATTGGCAAGGCTGCTTTGCCACGGTCGCGGCGGCAGCGGCCGACCCTCTGGCCAGCAGCGGCGGCCGTATCGCCCATCCGGTGATCCAGACCGGGCTGCGCAAACTGGCGGACAGCAGCGAAGTCGCCGCCTGGATCGATAACCGCGAGGATCTCTGGATCCAGCCGAAGGTCGATGGCGTGGCCGTGACCCTGATTTACCGCGACGGCCGCTTGCACCAGGCGATCAGCCGTGGCGACGGCCGCAGCGGCCAGGACTGGACCGCCAAGGCACGCCTGATCGAGGCCATTCCGGCGCAATTACCCGGCGGACAGAACGCCGTGCTGCAAGGCGAACTCTATTGGCGGCTGACGCAGCACGTGCAGGCCGAATCCGGCGGTCTGGGCGCCCGCAGCAAGGTCGCCGGACTCCTGGCCCGGCACGACCTGACACCAGGGGACGCCGCCGCCATCGGCCTGTTCGTCTGGGATTGGCCCGACGGCCCGGCGTCGCTGCCCGAACGCCTGCAACGGCTGAGCGAACTGGGCTTCAGCGATAGCCTGGACTTCAGCCAGCCGCTGAAAAACCTCGAGCAGGCCAGGCGCTGGCGCGAACACTGGTACCGCAGCGCCCTGCCGTTCGCCAGCGACGGCGTGGTGCTGCGCCAGGGCGAACGCCCCGCGGCCGAGCGCTGGCAAGCCGAACCGCATTGGGCCGCCGCCTGGAAGTACCCGCTCAGCCAAGCCCTGGGGGTGGTGCAGGATGTGGATTTCCGCATTGGCCGCAGCGGGCGCATCACCCCCGTGCTGCGTTTGCAGCCGGTGAAGCTCGATGATCGGACGATCGAACATGTCGCCGTCGGTTCGCTGCAACGCTGGCAACGCCTGGATATCCGCCCCGGCGATCAGGTAGCGATCCGCCTGGCCGGGCTGAGCGTACCGAAACTCGACAGCGTGCTGTGGCGCACCCAGCAACGCGCCAAACTGGCGGTGCCCGACCCCGCCGCCTACGACTTCTTGAGCTGCTGGCGCATCACCCCGTCCTGCGCCGAGCAATTCCACGCACGCCTGACTTGGCTCAGCAGCGAACAGGGCCTGGCCTTGCCCGGTATCGGCCCCGGCACCTGGGACAAACTCTTGCACGCAAAACGGCTCGATGGCCTGCTCGATTGGTTGCAACTAAGCGAAGAACAGTTACGCCGGATTCCCGGCCTGGGCCCGCGCAGTGCGGCGAAAATCAGCCAGAGTTTCGCCCTGGCCCGTCAACGCGCGCCAGGCGTTTGGCTACGCGCCCTGGGCATGCCGCCGGCCGGCGACGCTCCGCTCGACGGCGATTGGGACGAGTTGGCGCAACGCCGCACCGCCGACTGGCAACGCCAACCCGGCATCGGCCCGACGCGCGCGGCGCAGTTGCGGGCGTTCTTTCGACACCCGGAGGTACAAGCGTTGCGCACGCAACTGCGCGCAGCGCGGATCGATGGATTCTAAATAGCGTCACTGCATAGCACCGGACCACCCAGCCCAGGCCGAGGCTTGGACAAAGCGAGCTTTTCAGTCATGCCGCGCTGGAGCAACACGAGTCCGGCGATCTCGCTGTAGGCGCCACCCCAGCGTGCGCACCCATTACATAAAAACGACCCAGAAGGCTAATCCTCCATGTGACGCCGTTATCAATAGCAAATTGTTACAACCCCACGAAGCTCCCGACTGACGCGGACTGCGGCCATCTTGCGCAATTTGTTGCACAGCGCGACTGGTTTAGATTACCGCGGCACCGCGCTTCATCATGAAAGAACATCGAATGCTCGAGCCAGCCCCATTGACCCTGGCTATCGAAGGTCTTTTCCTTGATCTCCAAGTGCTGGCCTTTCCAGTGACGAATCGCAAAAGCTGAACGCAATACCCAACATGCACAACTCAACGAACAAGGACTTCGAACATATGCAATGCCCGCACTGCTCCGCCAAGATCAGCCCCTTCTCCCCAGCCATAATGGGGCCACCCAAACCCGGTGGGGCCAGGGAGTGCAAACAGTGCAACAACATGTTCGCCATCACGGTGGACAAGAAAATCGCCGTTGCCGTTGCCGGCGCTACGGCGATTGTAGGGTTCTTCGTATTACGCCCGATCCCCACTGCCGGCCCGGCCCTCTGGGGGTTCGCCACGGTACTGGTGACCTTCCTCGCTGCTGCACGCTTGAAAACGGCCTGACCTCGCGGGGCAATGCTTGGAAGTGGGCGAGCGTGAAAACCAAGTGCCACACCCGCTCGCCTCATGCGTCTTGGCCTCAAGGCCCTCTCTTTTAGCAGGTAGTTTTTCAACGGCCTGCTAGAACGCACGAAACTCCTCATGACAGGCCTTGCAAGCATCCTCGACCCGTTGCATCGGCGCCGTCAGATCGGCGCGCTGTAACGGGTCGGCGGCGCTGGCATCGACCAGCGCGGCGGTGCTGGCTTCCATTTCGCGGGCCAGCTGCCGGAAGCGCTCCTGACGCTGCCAGACTTCATCCTTGGCGCGACTCTCGCCCCCCTCCTCGCGGACCTGGGGAAAATGCTGCCAAGGTGTGCGGGTCAGCCGGTCGAGTTCACGGGCGCCGACAACGAAACCATCGGCCTTGAAGGCTATGCGCCCGCGCAGCATGCCGCCCAGGTCTTCGCTGACCTTGAGCATTTGCTTGAAGATGGCTTGTCGCTGGCCCTGCGGCGAATTCGGATCGACCCCGCCACAGGCGGCCAGCGTCAACGCGAGAAAGGGCAACAGCAGGTATCGACTTTTCATTGAAAGCTATCGTCGGCGGTTTGGAAGGCGCGCAGTATCGCAGATGAGGCGCCAATCGCGGAGCCGCAATCACGAATCGACCGCCCGAGCGCTGCCATTCGAGCCCTGCCATCAAGTCTGAAAGCGGCTCAGTTGAGCGGTCAGCCGCTGCATCTCGCTATGAATCCGCTCGCTGACCTGCATCACGCTCCGCGCATCGCCATGGCTCCGCTCAGCCAGGCCGGAGACTTCGGCGACGCGCTGATCGATATCCTGGGCCACCTGGCTTTGCTCCTCCGCAGCGGTGGCGATCTGCGCGTTCATCGTGTTGATGCTATCCACCGCACCGACGATGGTATCGAGCACTTGGTTCGCCTCCTGCACATGCAGCAGGTTATCGCGCACCAGCTCGCTGCTGCTCTGGATCGCCGCCACGGCCTGCTCCGCCCCCGCCTGCAGGCGCTGGATAATCGCCTGGATTTCCCCGGTGGACTGCTGAGTACGGCTGGCCAGGGTGCGAACTACATCGGCAACCACGGCGAAGCCACGCCCGGCCTCACCGGCGCGGGCCGCTTCGATGGCGGCATTGAGCGCCAGCAAGTTGGTCTGCTCGGCAATCGCGGTAATCACTTCCAATACCTTGCCGACCCCGGCGGTTTCCTCGCGCAGGGCCACCAAGCCTTCGGCGTTACGTTCCATCCGCCCGCTCAGGTTGGCCAACAGCTCGGCACTGCGCTGCACCGCGCGCTGTCCGGCCTGGGCACATTGATCGGCATTGCGCGCGGACTCCGCAGCCAGGTTGGCATGCCGCGCGACTTCAGCCACGGTGGCGCTCATCTCCGTCATCGCGGTAGCCACCTGGTCGAGGTTCTCGTGCTGACGCCGCGCACCGTCGCCCGCGGCCTGGGCCGCCGTCACCGCCTGTTCGACATGGGCCTGGGTGTTGCCGCCCGAGGCTTTGACCTCGCCCAGCAAGGCGCGCACCTCGGCCTGCATGCGGTTGTAGCCGGCGATGATCCTGCCGATTTCGTTGGCGCGCTCCCCGCCCTCCAGACCGCAGGTGAAGTCGCCACCGCCGACCCGGGTCAGCCCGTGTTCCACCAGGCCCAGGTTGGCCATCAGTGGACGCAAACCGAACTGCCGGCCCAATACCACCAGCAGCAGAATGCCCAACAAGCAGCCGAAGGCCAGCCACATGAGACCGCGCTGTCGGTTTTCGACATGCGTCGCCATCAATCCCACCGCCTTGTTCATTTCCCGCAGCAGCTGGGTCGAAGCGCTTTCCAAAGCGACTAGGTCGACCTCGTTGGTCGCACCGGCCAACGCCTCCAATTGCGCGCGAAAGTCCTGCCACAAGCGCCCGACCAGCAGCATTTGCGCCTCAACCGCCGGGGACCGGATAACGCTGATCCTGCGCTCGGGGTCGCCGTTGCGCAGCGCTTCGTGGGCCTCGGCGAACTGGGCGATAGTGGCCTCCAGGACGGCGCGTTCGATGGCCCCCTCACGCAGGAGCATGGCCTCTTTGCTCATCTTCTGGCTGAGCATGCGCTGGGCGCCCGCCACGTTGATGGTTTCCGGTGACACCGCCATATTCAGATACAGCGCCACCGAGGCGACCAGCGCCAGCAGAAACATCAATGCATAGGAAAACAGAAACTGCTGGTTCAGGGTGCGCAGACCTATGGCGCACAGTAGACGATCGAAAAGCAGCGTTACCGACATGGCCCCATCCCTCAAAAACCTCTCCGAATACCCACCATAGCCGCTCGAAGGGCCGCCGACGCCGGCCAACCTGAAAAACCCTCTACGTCTTTAGTCGTAGGACCTGTGTGCCCCATTGCCAGGCATCGGTTTTCAGGCGGCGACCAGGAGCAGGCCAACGATAGGCGCATACCGATACGCGAGCGTACTCCGGCGACAAAACCAGAGAGCGGCGTAGCCTGCCCGGCCGCCCATATTCATTCGTCCGCGCCGGCTTACTGTCTGTTCGGTCAATTTAGCTCATCGTCCACCAAGAACATTTTTACCTAAAAAACAGATTTTTAATTCCATCCAACTGCTCGTAGAGCAGTTAAGGCCGGGCGTTTCCAGGGTAGCGCCGCTCATAGACGCCCGCGCTCGCGCGACGGCAAATTGACCGATTTGACAAAGTCCCGGGCACTCCTACGGTTAAGCCAAACCCAGGATAAATCCGCACTGCACAGGGATTAGTCGCTCAATGCCCGGACCAAGCGCGTCACCGCTACCTATCCCCCTTCTTTCCAGCCTGCTCGGCATGCCCTGGCTGATGAGCCTGGTGCTGCTCGGCGGCGGCCTGTCCGGCTGGTTGGCGCTGATTGCCGGCGCGCTCGCCAGCCTGACCTGCGGCGCCTACTTGATTCGCCGGCTGCGCCGCCAAGAGGCGTTCGGCGCCGCCGAATCCGAACAGGTGGAGTCGGCAAACCTGGCACTGCGCGACGAGTTCGAGCCCTTGCGCCAAGGGGTGGCCAACGAGGCGCAAGCGATCGCCGAGCGCAGCCAGCAGATCGACCAATTGCTCGGCACGGCGATCGAGGGATTGATCGGAAGCTTCACCCGCCTCAACCAGTTGATCGAGCGCCAGTTGCAGATCGCCGGCTCGCTCACCGACCGCTACCGGGCCGACCAGCACGACAATCGCGAAGTGAACTTCGGCCAATTCGTCAGCACCACCCAGGAGACCCTGACCTTCTTCGTCGATGCCACCGTGGAAACCAGCCGCACGTCGATGGAGCTGGTCGACAGCATCGACCGCATCACGGCGAAGATCGGCGAAATCGTGAAATCCACCGCCGACATGGATGCCATCGCCAAACAGACCAACCTGCTCGCGCTCAACGCCGCCATCGAGGCCGCACGCGCCGGCGAGGCCGGCCGGGGTTTCGCCGTGGTCGCCGATGAAGTGCGCGCGCTGTCCACCCGCTCCAGCGTGTTTTCCGAGGCCATTCGCAGCCATATCCACACGGTGCACGCCGAGCTGCAGCAAGCCGATGCCGCCATCAGCCAACTGGCGGCCCGGGACATGAGCGTGGCCATGACCTCGAAGAAGAAAATCCACATCATGCTCGACGAACTGGAGCGGATGAACGGCTCGACCGTGCTGGCGGTGGAGGAGCTGGAGCAGATATCCAGGGCCTTTTCCGCCGACGTCAACGCGGCCATCACCGCCTTGCAATTCCAGGACCTCAGCAGCCAGTTGCTGGCGCAGATCCGCAAGCACACGGAAAAACTCCAGCAGGTGTCCGGCGGCCTCGAAGGCGTCGCGCAACTGAGTCAGGACGACCAACAGGATCGTCTGGATAGCCAGCGCCGACAACTCGACAGCCACGTGCACAACCCGGTCAATCAGACCTCCATGCACGCCGGCGAAATCGACTTTTTCTAGGAAAGGAAGCCATTGTCATGAGTGAAGCAGGTATTGCCGTCATCCGTCTCGGGGAGCGCTTCGACTTTCAGGCTTATCGGACCTTTCGCGAAGCCTATGAGCAGGAACTGGCGAAAACCGAGATACAGGTGTTGATCATCGATCTGCAGGCGGTGCAATACATCGATTCGGCCGCCCTCGGCATCCTCCTGCTGCTACGCGACAAAGCCCAGGCGCAACACAAGCGCGTGGAGTTGCGCAGCTTGCACGGCATCGCCAAGGAGGTCTTCGAAGTGGCCAATTTCCAAAAGCTGTTCAAGATCAGTTGAGTCGAGCCATGCGCCCCCTGAACGTGCTCAGCGTCGACGACGATCCAACGCTCGGCTTGCTCCTCAAAACCTTCATTCGTTCATTGGGTCACGAGTGCACGGTGGTCGGCGACGGCGAGCGGGCGGTGCAGCAGTATCGGCAGGCGACCTTCGACCTGGTGCTGATGGATCAACTGATGCCCGGTATGGACGGCATCGCCGCGACCCGGGCGATCCGCGAGTTGCAGAAGGTCAGCGGCTGGAAGCCGATCATCATGCTCTCGGGCTTGAGCGAAACCGACGATCAGGTCGCCTCGCTCGATGCCGGCTGCGACGACTTCATCGCCAAGCCGGTGAATTTCGCCATCCTCGCCGCCAAGATCAATGCTTTCAGGCGCATCGCCGTGCTCCAGGAGCAGGTCGCCGAGCAGAACCGCCAGCTGTTGCAGTACCAGCATGCCGAAGCCGAGGAGCGGCGCATCAGCCGTTTCCTGATGAGCCGGCTGGTGCGCAGCGATCTGCTCGACCATCCGCAGGTGCGCTACCTGCTGCAACCGGCCAACGAGGTTTCCGGCGACCTGCTGCTGGCCTGCCCGTCGAGCAATGGCGACCTCTATGTGATGCTGGCCGACGCCACCGGTCATGGTCTGCCCGCGGCGCTGACCCTGATTCCGCTGTCGCAAGCCTTCTACGCCATGGCCGGCAAGGGTTTCACCCTCGACAGCATTGCCTGGGAGCTGAACCTGCGCCACCGCGCCTACTCGCCGGTCGACCGCTTCGTCGCCGCACTGCTGGTGCAGTTCCGCCCCCGCGAGAACCTGCTCTCGGTATGGAACGGCGGCATCCCGGCGGCGCTGCTGCTCGACCAGCAAGGCCAGGTGGTGCACCGTTTCACCTCATCGAACCTGCCCCTCGGCATCGTCGATGGCGACGACTTCGAAAACCAGTACGAAACCATCGCCGTGGAACCGGGACGCCGCCTGCTGCTGTATTCCGACGGCCTGATCGAAGCGGAGAACGCCGAGCGCGAGCCGTTCGGCAAGGCGCGCCTGGAGCAATGCCTGCTACAGGCGCCTCAGGAGGACCCGATCGACGTATTGCAACAGGCCCTGCAAAACCATATGGGCGGGCGCCTGCCGCATGACGACCTGTCCTGCCTGCTGCTCGAATGCCGCGCCGCGGAGGTCTCCGTCGACTGCCCGCCGGCACCTGCCGAAACCAGCGCGGTCGCCGAGAACTGGCACCTGCAACTGACCTTCGGCGCCTCGCAGCTGCAACGTCTGGACCTGGCGCCGATAGTCGCCGCCCAGTGCAACACCCTGGGGCTGGCCGTGGAAAAACAGGGCGCCCTGGCGGTGATTCTCTACGAATTGCTGAGCAACGCCCTGGATCACGGCCTGCTCGGCCTCAACTCGGCGATCAAGAACCTGCCCGATGGTTTCGAGCGCTATTTCGAGACCCGTCGCGAACGTCTGGCCGCCCTCACCGAGGGCGAGATCCGGGTCGAGGTGTGCCAGCAAGGCGGCGCCACGGGCAACAGCCTGCAAGTTCGGGTCTGCGACAGCGGCCAGGGCTTCGATGTCGGTCGGCTGCTGCTCGACGCCCCCCAGGACCTGACCCACCAGTACCACGGCCGCGGCCTGATCCTGGTACGCAACCTGTGCCAGCACCTGGTGTTCTACCCGCCGGGCAACAGCGTCAAGGCCGAACTGCTCTGGGGCCAGGGGCAACAAGCGCAACCCCGCCCCGCCGAACACGCCGCGGCCGCCA
The DNA here is from genome assembly GCA_966211665.1 of uncultured Pseudomonas sp. Taxonomy (GTDB): domain Bacteria; phylum Pseudomonadota; class Gammaproteobacteria; order Pseudomonadales; family Pseudomonadaceae; genus Aquipseudomonas. The sequence continues at coordinate 11,151 of CBIHQF010000045.1, forward strand.
CTCTCCGCACGCACAATGGAGCGACCTCATGAGCAAATCCATCCTGATAGTCGACGATTCGACCTCGATTCGGCAGATGCTGGGTTTCACCCTGCGCGCCGCCGGCTACGAGGTCGACGAAGCCGTGGATGGCCGCGACGGGCTGGGCAAGGCGCAGCGCAAAAGCTACCAGTTGGTGTTCACCGACCAGAACATGCCGAACATGGATGGCATCAGCCTGATCAAGAGCCTTCGCGGCCTGCCCGGCTATCGCAGCACGCCGATCCTGATGCTGACCACCGAATCCAGCGACGCCATGAAACAGCAGGGCAAAGCCGCCGGCGCCACCGGTTGGCTGGTCAAGCCATTCGATCCGCCGAAGCTGTTGGAGGTGACCAAGAAGGTTCTTCCCTAGTAGGTCGCATAGGCCGCTGAAAAACGTAGGCGACGACTGCATGGACGCAGGAGGTAGAGCGAAGCAGGAAGCCCGAGCCGAGGCAGCCGAGACAAGAACTAGGCGTCCCCACAAAAACAGGCGAGGAAGCGGCTGGGGTCGCATCCGACTTTACGAGCTGTAAATGAGCATTACTCGCTCCGCTCGCCCTGCGGGCCGCGCTGAAGCGCGTTAGCCGCAAGCGGCTTGCCGAGCCTGTTTTTAACGCCCCCTTTCCTTATCAAGAGGGGCAACGTAGGTAGTTTTTCAACCCAGGCACTGCACAGGCGCGCGCAGATGAACGACGGCATGGAGCAATTTCTCCAGGTGTTTTTCGAGGAAGCCGAGGAGCATCTGGCCAACCTCGAACACCTCCTCCTGACCCTGGACACCCAGGCGCCCGACCCGGAGGCGTTGAACGGTATTTTCCGCGCGGCCCACTCGATCAAGGGCTCCAGCGGCATGTTCGGTTTCGACGACCTGAGCGCGCTGACCCACGTGCTGGAAACCCTGCTGGATAAGCTGCGCAGCGGGCGCATGGCCCTGCAGGCGGAGATGATCGACGTATTCCTCGGCGCCCGCGATGTCCTCGCGCAGTTGCTCGCCGCCCACCAGAACCAGCGCGAGAATCCGGATATCCCCACCGCCGAGACCCTCGCGTGCTTGCAGCGTTTTATCGATCAGGCTCCCGCCGCCTCGCCGCTTCCGGCGCCTGCCAGCGAGGGGCAAGCCTTCGGTTTCTTCGATGACGTACCCGCCGCAGCAACGGACGACGACGCGTTCGGCTTCTTCGACGATGCCCCGGGGCTGGCCGGCCCAGCCGCGCCCGACGGGGCCTATGGATTGTTCGAGCAACCCGCCGCCGCGGATGCCGCTTACGGCCTGTTCGAGGATGCGCCCGGTTCGCTAGCGCCCACCCAGCCCGCCATGCCAAACCCGACCGTACCCGCCGCGCCGCTGGAAGAGCGGCGCAGCGCGGACCGCCGCAGCGGCGACAGACGCGGTAACGACCGCCGCGCCGGCGATGCCGCGCCAGCCGCCTCGCGCGGTGGCGCGGATAGCGAGTCCAGCTCGATCCGTGTCAGCGTGGAGAAGATCGACAGCCTGATCAATCAGGTCGGCGAACTGGTGATCACCCAGGCGATGCTCGCCCAACTCACCGTCGATCTCGATCCGAGCCTGTTCGAACAGATCCACCAGGCCCTCGGCCAGCTCGAGCACAACACCCGCGAGCTGCAGGAATCGGTGATGTCGATCCGCATGCTGCCGATCAGCTTTATCTTCAACCGCTTCCCGCGGGTGGTGCGCGACACCGCCGGCAAGCTCGGCAAAAAGGTCGAGTTGCACCTGCAAGGCGAACACACGGAACTGGACAAGGGGGTGATCGAAAAACTCACCGACCCGCTGACCCATATCATCCGCAACAGCGTCGACCACGGCATCGAATCGCCCGCGCAGCGCCTCGCCGCCGGCAAGCCCGAGCACGGCACGGTGCGCCTGGCGGCCTATCACCAGGGCGGGCGCATCGTCGTCGAGATCAGCGACGACGGTCGCGGCCTGGCCCGCGCCAAGATCATCGCCAAGGCGCGCCAGCAAGGCCTGGCGGTCAGCGACGAGATACCCGACAGCGAAGTCTGGCAGCTGATCTTCATGCCGGGTTTCTCCACCGCCGAAGTGGTCACCGACCTCTCCGGGCGCGG
>CBIHQF010000046.1:0-13097 GCA_966211665.1 uncultured Pseudomonas sp.
GGTATCGCCACCATGATGCGCGTGCCGCATATCCCGACCCCGGATGAAAAACGCGCCCTGGATGTCGGTTTCGTCGGCGTGCCGCTGGATATCGGCACCTCGCTGCGCTCCGGCACCCGCTTCGGCCCGCGCGAAATCCGCGCCCAGTCGGTGATGATCCGCCCGTACAACATGGCCACCGGCGCCGCCCCTTTTGATTCATTGAACGTGGCCGATATCGGCGATGTGCCGATCAACACCTTCAATATGGCCGAAGCCATCCGCATCATCGAAGCGGCCTACGACGAGATCCTCGACTACGGCATCATGCCCCTGACCCTCGGCGGCGATCACACCATCACCCTGCCGATCCTCCGCGCGATCAAGAAGAAGCATGGCAAGGTCGGCCTGGTGCACATCGACGCCCATGCCGACGTCAACGACCATATGTTCGGCGAGAAGATCGCCCACGGCACCACCTTCCGCCGCGCCGTGGAAGAAGGGCTGCTCGACTGCGACCGCGTGGTGCAGATCGGCCTGCGCGCCCAAGGCTATACCGCCGAGGATTTCAACTGGAGCCGCAAGCAGGGCTTTCGCGTGGTTCAGGCCGAGGAATGCTGGCATAAATCGCTGGCCCCGCTGATGGCCGAAGTACGCGCCAAGGTCGACGGTGGCCCGGTGTATCTGTCCTTCGATATCGACGGCATCGACCCGGCTTGGGCGCCGGGCACCGGCACCCCGGAAATCGGCGGCCTGACCACCATCCAGGCGATCGAGATCATCCGCGGCTGCCAGGGCCTGGAGCTGGTCGGCGGCGATCTGGTCGAAGTCTCGCCGCCCTACGACACCACCGGCAACACCTCCTTGCTCGGCGCCAATCTGCTTTACGAAATGCTCTGCGTTCTACCCGGCGTGCAGCGACGTTGAGCGCAACGATCCTGTTTATTCCGGCCAGGCGCCGCGTGGCGCCCACCACTTCAATAACAACAACTAAGGTGTATCCATGAACCGCGAAGAACCCGTGCTATTGCTGGACGACCAGCCAGCGGCAGAAAACCCTTACAACCTGCGTCAGCTGCTGATCTTTCTGATCCCTTCGCTGCTCGGCGTGTTGTTGTTTCTCACCCCCATCGTTTACGAAGAAAAGGTCACCATCGGCCTGGGCCTGCTGGCCGACGGTTTGAAGGCCGCGACCGCCGTTTACCTGCCGGCCATCGCCGTGTTTCTCTTGGGCGCTTCGGCGCTGATCGGCCTGTTCGCCAGCCTGCTGAAGCCGCGCTGGATCACCGAGCGCCGCGCCCTCGACGAGCTGTTCAACCTGCACCCGCTATGGCTGGGCCTGCGCCTGACCGGCGCGCTGTTCGCCGCCATGACCTTCTGGCAGTTCGGCCCGGAATGGATCTGGAGCGCCAATACCGGTGGCGTGGTGCTCAACGACCTGGCGCCGGTGCTGATCACCTTCTTCCTGGTCGCCGGCCTGGTGCTGCCGCTGCTCACCGACTATGGCCTGATGGAGTTTTGCGGCACCCTGGTGCGCAACATCTTCCGCAAGGTGTTCGGCTTGCCGGGGCGCTCGGCGATCGACGCCATCGCCTCCTGGCTCGGCTCCGGCACCGTCGGCGTGCTGATCACCGCCCAGCAGTACCAGAAGGGTTTCTACAGCGCCCGGGAAGCGGCGGTGATCGCCACCAACTTCTCCATCGCCTCGATCGCCTTCAGCCTGCTGATCACCAACTTCATGAAGCTCGATCACCTGTTCGTGCCCTTCTACCTGACCGTGGTGGTCGCCGGCCTGGCCGCGGCCATCATCACCCCGCGCATCCCGCCGCTGTCCTGGAAGAAGGACGACTACATGGTCGGCGTCGGCAAGCAGATCAACGAGGACGTACCGGGCAACGTTTCGCTGCTGCGCTGGGGCGTTGCCCAGGCGGTGAAACGCGCCAACAGCAACCCCTCGCCCGTGCAGATGGCGCGCGTCGGCGTGCATAACGTGGTGGATATCTGGCTCGGCCTGCTGCCGTTGGTGATGGCCATCGGCACGCTGTCGCTGGCGATTGCCGAGTACACGCCGATCTTCAACTGGTTGTCCTACCCGATAGTGCCGCTGCTGGAATTGCTGCAACTGCCGGAAGCGGCCAAGGCGGCCCCGGCGATTCTGGTGGGCTTCGCCGATATGTTCCTGCCGGCGGTGCTGGGCAAGGGTATCGAGAGCGAGTTGACCCGCTTCGTGGTGGCCTGCGTATCGCTGACCCAGTTGATCTACATGTCGGAAGTCGGCGTGCTGATCGTCAAGGCCAAGCTGCCGCTGAATGTGCTGGAGCTGTTCGCGATCTTTATCATCCGCACCCTGATCACCCTGCCGATCATCGCGCTGATGGCGCATTGGATAGTCGGTTAACCCACTCTCTCCCCTCTCCCGCTGGGAGAGGGACCGGGGGTGAGGGTCTCCCGTTCAACACAGGATCTGACCATGACCACTTGCGGCGAATTTCTCGTCAAACAACTCGAGGCCTGGGGCGTCGATACGGTATTCGGCATCCCCGGCGTGCACACCGTCGAGCTGTACCGCGGCCTGCCGCACAGCGGCATTCGCCATATCACCCCGCGTCACGAACAGGGCGCCGGCTTTATGGCCGACGGCTACGCGCGGGTTACCGGCAAGCCCGGAGTGTGCTTCATCATCACCGGGCCGGGGATGACCAATATCCTCACGGCCATGGCCCAGGCCTATGCCGACTCGATACCGATGCTGGTGATTTCCAGCGTCAACCAACGCGACCGGCTTGGCCTGGGCAAAGGTTACCTGCACGAACTGCCCAACCAGCGCGCCATGAGCGCCGGGGTCACGGCCTTCAGCCACACCCTGATGAGCGTCGAAGAACTGCCCGGCGTGCTGGCCCGCGCCTTCGCCGTGTTCGAGGGCGAGCGGCCGCGCCCGGTGCATATCGAATTGCCGCTGGACATCATCACCGCCGATGCCGCGCATATGCGCCTGGCGCCGCGGCCGAGCATCCAACATCCAGCGCCCAATCGTCCATTGCTGCATGAAGCCGCGGCCATGCTGAAGAATGCCAAACGGCCGCTGCTGTTGCTCGGTGGCGGCTGCGTCGAGGCCCAGGCCGAAGCCCGCGCGTTAGCGACAGCCCTGGACGCCCCCACGGCATTGACCATCAACGCCAAGGGCCTGCTGCCGCCGGACCACCCCTTGCTGCTGGGCAGCAACCAGTCGCTAGCGCCGGTGCGCCAACTGGCTTTGGACACGGATGTGGTGCTGGCGATCGGCACCGAGCTGGGCGAGACCGATTACGACGTGGTGTTCGACGGCAATTTCAAACTGGGCGGCCAATTGATCCGTATCGATATCGATGCCCAGCAGCTGCAGCGCAACTTCACCCCGAGCCTGGCGATCCAGGGCGACGCGCGCCTGGCCATGCGCCTGTTATTGGCCGACCTGGCGCCCGCCGGAAGCAACCCGCGCAGCAGCGGCGCGCAACGCACCGCGGCGGTACAGGCGCAGCTACGCGAGGACCTGGCCGGTTGGGCGCATTACCGCCAGTTGTTCGACACGCTGCTGGATGCTTTGCCCGAGGCGCGCTTCGTCGGCGACTCGACGCAGACGGTGTACAGCGGCAATCACCTGGTCGAGCTGGACGGCGCGCGGCGCTGGTTCAATTCCTCCACCGGCTACGGCACCCTGGGTTACGGCCTGCCCGCGGCGATCGGCGCCAAACTGGCCGAGCCAGGTCGCCCGGTGATCTGCCTGATCGGCGACGGCGGCCTGCAATTCAGCCTGGCGGAGCTGGCCAGCGCGGTGGAAGCCGAAGTCGGCATAGTCGTGTTGCTGTGGAACAACAACGGCTACGGCGAGATCAAGCGTTATATGGAGAAGCGCGATATCACCCCGCTGGGCGTGGATATCTACACCCCGGACTTTATCGCCCTGGCCCGCGGCTTCGGCTGCATGGCCGAGCGCGCCGAAAATCACGCGCATCTGGCGCAACTGCTGCGCGATGCGCCGCAGGATCGTCCGATATTGATAGAGATAGCAGAGGCGCCGCCGTTTCATCCCTAGGGTAACTTATGGCTATGCCCCAGTTATGTGTGGCATGCAGCGATGCCCTGCAGGAGCCAGCTTGCTGGCGATCCGGGCCAAACAGCATCGCCAGGAAAGGACCTGGCGTCCCCTTGGCGCTTACATCAGGCGTGCAAGGCCGAGAGGCAAGCGGCTGAAATCAGCGCCGCGGACGCTGGCGCGGCGCCTTCGGGGCGCGCGGGTCGTCATGCCGTACCGGGATGGGTTGCAGCTTCGGCCGGTCGAGCAGGCCAAGGGCAACCAACATGTCTTCTAAGACGTTATGCAACTTGGCGAACATGGGAATTCCTCCTGCCAAGGGCTTCGACAAGGTGCCCGATGCACCCTCTGTCAGCGTAGATTAACCGCGGCGAAAAATGCCGGAGAGCAGCTCCGATCACACAACGCCAAGACGAACGGTTGTTCATGGCGTCGCAAGAAGCTTATCGGCAGCACCGGGCAACGCTGCAATCGATGCGTTGACCGATGCAACGGATCGACCTACTCCACCTGCTCGGTCTTGCGCCGATAGGGAAACACGTCGATTACCTTGCCCGCGCGAATCGCCTCCTGCAGCCCCTTCCAATAGTCGGCGTCGTAGAGATCGCCGTGCAACTCGCTGAACAGCTTGCGTTGCTTGGGATCGGCGAACAGGAACGGCGGAAATTCCTCGGGGAACACATCCAGCGGCGCCACCGAGTACCAGGGCTCGGAGGCCATTTCGTCCTCGGGGTAGCGCGGTGGCGGGATGCGCCGGAAGTTGGCCTCGGTGAGGAAGCAGATTTCGTCGTAGTCGTAGAACACCACCCGGCCGTGGCGGGTCACGCCGAAGTTCTTCAGCAGCATGTCGCCGGGGAAGATATTCGCCGCCGCCAGCTGTTTGATCGCCAGGCCGTAATCGTCCAGCGCTTCGCGCACCTGGGCTTCGCTGGCGCTTTCGACATAGAGGTTCAGCGGCGTCATGCGGCGCTCGGTCCAGCAGTGGCGCACCAGCACGGTATCGCCGTGCACTTCGACCGTGGAAGGCGCCACTTCCAGCAGCTCGGCCAGGCACTCGGGCTCGAATTTGCTCAGCGGGAAACGGAAATCGGAGAACTCCTGGGTATCGGCCATGCGCCCTACCCGGTCGACGGTTTTCACCAGGCGGTACTTCTCGATCACGGTGGCGCGGTCGACGTTCTTCGACGGCGAGAAGCGGTCCTTGATGATCTTGAACACGGTGTTGAAACCCGGCAGGGTGAACACGCTCATGACCATGCCGCGCACGCCCGGCGCCATGATGAACTTATCGTCGGTGCTGGCCAGGTGGTTGATCAGCGCACGGTAGAACTCCGACTTGCCGTGTTTGTAGAAGCCGATCGAGGTATAGAGTTCGGCGACATGCTTGCCCGGCAGGATGCCTTTGAGGAAGCCGACGAACTCCGCCGGATAGCCGACCCGCACCATGAAATAGGAACGGGTGAAGGAGAAGATGATCGACACCTCCGCCTCGTCGGTGATCAGGGTGTCGATCTGGATGCCGTGCCCCTCGCGGTGCAGCAGCGGGATCACCAACGGCCATTGCTCGTCGCGGGTATTGATGCGCCCGACCAGATAAGCACCCTTGTTACGGTACAGACGCGAGGAGAACAGCTCGATGTTCAGCTCCGGATCCTTGCACACCCAATCCGGCAGGTTGTCGCGCATTTGTTTGATCAGGCGCGCCAGATCCCGCTCGAAATTTTCGTAGGCCACTTCGAAGCGGTAGTCCTCGAAAATCTGCCGTAGCGCCTGCTCGATATCGCCCTTGGGCCGATACACGCGGGTCAAGGGTGCCGGCGTGTTGGGGCGTAGCGCCGGGCGCGTGGTGTGAATGAACATGCAACCATCGTTGATCTGGTCATGGCTGAACAGCCCGCAGAAAATCGAGTTGAACCAGGTTTCCGCCAGTTCGTCGTCGCAACGCAGGTCGATCAGCGCGATATAGGCCGACTTGACCAGCGGCCACTGGCCGACGTCCAGCAACACCCCATCCACGTAAGCCTGATGCAGACGCTCGCCGACTTCGCTGACGCATTCTTCATAGAGCGCGATACGCGCCGCGGCGGCCTTCTGGATTTCCTGCCACTGCGCCTGCTCGAAGCGCACCCGCGCACCATTGGTGATCTGGCGGAAGCGTTCGCGGTAATCGTCGAAACCATCGAGGATAAGCTGGGCGATAGCGCCGGCGGGCCATTGCTGTGGCATAAACGAACCCCTAGAGAAGAAATGCGGACAATCCGCCGAGCTTAGCCAGTGCCATCGCCGAGGAAAAGCGGGCAATGTCGCTAAATGGCTTAAATTGCGGCGAAATATCGACAATTAGCGGGTTCGGCGGCCTTCCTAAGCGAGCAACGTATCGCCAGCAAGCTGGCTCCTACAGGGCCGCGGCATATTTAAAGGCTATGTACCCGTTAACTGTTGAGCCCGCTGCAGCCTTGTGGGAGGGGCCGGGCGGCGCTCCGCTTCAGCCGCGAAAAACTTATCGGCGTTTCGAAGATTTTTGCGGATACATGCGGCACATAACGGGGACATTGCCCATTTAAAAGTCGTTTTCGGATTGCCTTGGCGCCCGCGCCCGGCAACACTGCCCGCCCTTTCCGAGGAGTTGGAGTTCGCCGTGCGCCTCGCCGACCTGTTGCGCCTGTTGTTTCTTGCCGCCATCTGGGGCGCCAGTTTTCTGTTCATGCGCATCATCGCGCCTGTGCTGGGCAGCATGCCGACCGCGTTCTTCCGCGCCAGCCTGGGTGCGCTCGGTTTGCTCGCGATTTTGCTGCTGATGCGGGTGCCCTGGGATTTTCGCGGCAAGCTCAAACAGTGCCTGATACTCGGCATCTTCAGCGCCGGCCTACCGGCGGCGATGTACAGCTTGGCCGCATTGGTATTGCCGGCGGGCTATTCGGCGATTTTCAACGCCACCACGCCGATGGTGGGTGTGCTGATCGGCATGCTGTTCTTTGCCGAGGCGCTGACCTTGAGCAAAGCCGCCGGCGTGGCATTGGGCCTGTTCGGAGTCTCGGTTCTGACCCGCACCGGCCCGGTCGAGTTCGATCAGGAACTGCTGCTCGGCGCCGCGGCCTGCCTGGTCGCCACCACCTGCTATGGTTTCGCCGGCTTTCTCACCCGCCGCTGGATCGCCGAACAAGGCGGCCTGGACAATCGCCTGACGGCCTTTGCCAGCCTGTGCGGTGCCAGCCTGTTCCTGCTGCCGTTTTTCGCCGCGGGCATGTTCTTGCAAGCGCCCGCGCACTGGGGCGGCGTCGATGTCTGGCTATCCCTGGCCGGTTTGGGTTTGGGCTGCACGGCCTTCGCCTATGTCCTGTATTTCCGCCTGCTCAACGACATCGGCCCGATCAAGGCCTCGACCACCACCTTTCTGATTCCGCCGTTCGGCGTACTCTGGGGCTGGCTGCTGCTCGACGAGCCGCTGTCCTGGGCCTACCTGTACGGCGGCGCGCTGATCGCGATCGCACTGTGGTTGGTGGTCAGGCCTTCGGCCAGCCGCTAGCCGAAAGCTGCAAGCGCCAAGTTAAACGCAGGAGCGCCAGCCCCCTGCCTTCGCTTGAAGCTTGAAGCTTGCCGCTGCTCTATTGCTGCAATTCCTGCTCGGTGAACATATCGGCGAAGAGCATCGACGACAGGTAGCGCTCGCCGGAGTCGGGCAATATCACCACCAGGGTCTTGCCTTGCATTTCCGGCTCCTCGGCGATGCGCATCGCCGCGGCCATGGCCGCGCCGCAGGAGATGCCGCAAAGGATGCCCTCCTCGCGCATCAGACGCAGCGCCACCGCCTTGGCGTCGTCGTCGCTGACCAGTTCGACGCGATCGACCATCGCCAGATCGAGGTTGTTCGGCACGAAGCCCGCGCCGATGCCCTGAATCTTGTGCGGGCTGGGCTTGACCTCTTCGCCGGCCAGGGTCTGACTGATCACCGGCGAGCCCACCGGCTCCACCGCGACCGAGAGAATCGGCTTGCCCTGGATCTGTTTGATATAGCGCGACACCCCGGTGATGGTGCCACCGGTGCCGACCCCCGCCACCAGTACGTCGATGGCTCCGTCGGTATCCTTCCAGATTTCCGGTCCGGTGGTCTGCTCGTGGATACCCGGGTTGGCCGGGTTGTTGAATTGCTGCGGCATGAAGTATTGGCTGCTATCGGACGCGGCGATTTCCGCGGCCTTCTCTATGGCGCCCTTCATGCCCTTGGCCGGCTCGGTCAGCACCAGCTCGGCGCCCAGGGCTTTCAACACCTTGCGCCGCTCCAGGCTCATGGATGCCGGCATGGTCAGCAATAACTTGTAGCCGCGCGCCGCGGCGACGAACGCCAGGCCGATACCGGTATTGCCCGAGGTGGGCTCGACGATGGTCATGCCGGGCTTGAGCACGCCGCGCTCTTCCGCATCCCAGACCATGCTCGCGCCGATGCGGCACTTCACCGAATAGGCCGGGTTGCGCCCCTCGATCTTGGCCAGAATGGTGACGCCTTTAGGAGCCAGGCGGTTGATCATCACCAGCGGCGTATTGCCGATGGATTGTGCGTTGTCTGCATAGATGCGGCTCATGGCGGTGTCCTTATGCGTAGGTTGCCGAAAAGGCTATCAGCCTATGACGCTTGGGCTATCCCGTCCAGTCCGGCCGTTTGCCGTTTCAGCGCAAGCCGCGATGAACGGCAACAGCCCCTAACCTGAACCCTTGGCGCTGGTCACGAGTCTTTTCCTTATGAAGAAACGCTACAGCATTCCTCAATGGGTACTTCTGGGCCTCGTCATCCTTCTGGTGGCGCTGCACCTCGCCTTGCCCGTGCTGGTGCGCGACTATCTGAACGACAAGCTCGCCGACATGGGCGACTACAGCGGGCACATCGGCGATGTCGATCTGGCCTGGTGGCGCGGCGCTTATTGGATCAACGACCTGACCATCGTCAAAACCAATGGCCAGGTACCCGTGCCGTTCGTCGATGCGCCAAGCATCGAACTCGCGGTCAGTTGGCCGGAGCTTTGGCAAAACCGCGCCATAGTGGCCGAGGTGGTGTTTGAAAGGCCGGAGGTCAATTTCGTCGACGGCGGCGCCGATAAACAACGCTCGCAGTCCGGCCAAGGCACCGATTGGCGTCGGCAGTTGGAAAAATTGTTGCCCATCACCCTTAACGAAGTCCGGGTGATCGACGGCAGCGTACGTTTTCACAATCTGACCGCCGACCCACCGGTCGATCTGCGTGCAACCGATGTCAATGCCAGCCTGTATAACCTGACCAATGTCGACAAAAAACAAAACGAACGCGCGGCCAGCTTCGAGGGCTCGGCACTGTTGTTGAACCATGCGCCGTTGGAAAGCAGCGTGACATTCAACCCGCTGCAAGACTTCGAGAACTTCGAGTTGAAATTGCGCGTCACCGATATCGACCTCACCCGCCTCAACGATTTTTCCTCGGCCTATGGCGGATTCGACTTCAAGGCCGGTAGCGGCGATCTGGTCGTAGAGGCGAGCGCCGATGACGGCCAGCTCAGCGGCTATATCAAACCCCTGCTGCATAATGTCGAAGTGTTCGACTGGCAGCAGGACGTCGCCAACAGCGACAAGGGTTTTTTCCGCTCGATCTGGGAAGCGCTGGTCGGCGCGGGCGAAACCGCGCTGAAAAATCAGCCGAAGGATCAATTCGCCACCCGCGTCGAGCTCAGCGGCAGTGTGCACCGGCAGGATGTCAACGCCTTCCAGGCGTTTCTCGCGATCCTGCGCAACGGTTTTATCGAGGCGTTCTCCGCGAACTTCGAAAATACCCCGAAGGACGGCGAACCGGTCGAAGAGTGACGGACCATTCAGTGACTGAATAAGGCATCTACGTTCACAGTTACCCGGCTCGCGCGTTATAGTCGAGTTTTTCAAATACTGAACTCGCGGGTATTGCCCTGCGCGCTCCTGTACGAGGATTTTTACCGATGAAGTTCGAAGGCACCCAGTCCTACGTCGCCACCGACGACCTCAAGCTCGCGGTCAATGCCGCCATCACCCTGGAGCGTCCGTTGCTGGTCAAGGGCGAGCCGGGCACCGGCAAGACCATGCTCGCCGAACAGTTGGCCGAATCCTTTGGCGCCCGCCTGATCACCTGGCATATCAAGTCCACCACCAAAGCCCACCAGGGCCTGTACGAGTACGACGCGGTCAGCCGCCTGCGCGACTCGCAACTGGACTCGGACAAAGTCCACGACGTGCGCAACTACATCAAGAAGGGCAAGCTGTGGGAGGCCTTCGAATCCGAAGAGCGGGTGATTCTGCTGATCGACGAGATCGACAAGGCCGACATCGAATTCCCCAACGACCTGCTGCAAGAACTCGACAAAATGGAGTTCTACGTTTACGAGACCAATGAGACGATCAAGGCCAAGCAACGCCCGATCATCATCATTACCTCGAACAACGAGAAGGAACTGCCTGACGCCTTCCTGCGCCGCTGCTTCTTCCACTACATCGCCTTCCCGGACCGCGCGACCCTGCAGAAAATCGTCGACGTGCACTACCCGGATATCAAGAAGGATCTGGTAGCCGAAGCGCTGGACGTATTCTTCGATGTACGCAAGGTGCCGGGCCTGAAGAAGAAGCCCTCGACCAGCGAACTGGTCGATTGGCTGAAACTGCTGATGGCCGACAATATCGGCGAAGCGGTACTACGCGAACGCGACCCGACCAAGGCCATCCCGCCGCTGGCCGGAGCGCTGGTGAAGAATGAGCAAGACGTACAGTTGCTGGAGCGTCTGGCCTTTATGAGCCGTCGCGCCAGCCGCTGACTGGATACCTGCCGCTCGAGCGCGCGGGCCAACCGACAGACGGAGGAAGTGTTATGCATAGCGGAAGTTGCCTGTGCGGCAGCGTCAAATATCGCATCGACGCGCCCATCACGGCCTTGACCCATTGCCATTGCAGCATGTGCCGCAAAGCGCACGGCGCGGCATTCGCGAGCTATGCCAGCGTGCCGCTGGATGCCTTCCACATTACCGAGGGCAAGGATCAGCTGGGCGCATACCACTCTTCCGAGCATGTCACGCGCACCTTCTGCAAACGCTGCGGGGCCAACCTGCAGTTCGTAGATACGCGCTACGACGAGTTGGGTATCGCAGCCGGCACGCTCGACTCACCGCTCGGCGTGCCCAAACAGTCACACATTTATACCGGCTCGAAAGCCGACTGGTACGAGATCCGCGACGGCCTGCCGCAGCACGCCGACAACGCCTGAATCCGACCCAATTGCCCCGCGCCCTAATGGGCGCGTTCAGAGGTGCCCATGCTGCTTGGCTTGTTCAATGAAATGCGCGCCGCCAAAGTACCGGTCTCGGTGCGCGAGCTGCTCGACCTGATCAACGCGTTGAAGCACAACGTGGTGTTCGCCGATATGGACGAGTTCTACTTCCTGTCGCGCACCATCCTGGTCAAGGACGAGCGGCACTTCGATAAGTTCGACCGGGCCTTCGGCGCCTACTTCAAGGGCCTGGAAAACCTCAACCAGCACATCGAGGCGCTGATCCCCGATGAGTGGCTGCGCAAGGAGTTCGAGCGCTCGCTGAGCGACGAGGAGCGCGCCAAGATCGAATCCCTCGGCGGCCTCGACAAGCTGATCGAAGAATTCAAGAAGCGCCTGGAAGAACAGAAGGAACGCCATGCCGGCGGCAACAAGTGGATCGGCACCGGCGGCACCAGCCCGTTCGGCTCAGGCGGCTTCAACCCGGAAGGCATCCGCGTCGGCGACGCCGGCAAGCGCCAGGGTAAAGCGGTCAAGGTATGGGATCAGCGTGAGTACAAGAACCTCGACGATCAGGTCGAGCTGGGCACGCGCAATATCAAGATCGCCCTGCGCCGCCTGCGTAAATTCGCCCGCCAGGGCGCCCAGGACGAACTCGACCTGGACGGCACCATCGACCACACAGCCAAAGACGGCGGCCTGCTGAACATCCAGATGCGTCCGGAACGGCGCAACACGGTCAAGCTGCTGATTCTGTTCGATATCGGCGGCTCGATGGACGCCCACGTGAAGGTCTGCGAGGAGTTGTTCTCGGCCTGCAAGACCGAGTTCAAGCACATGGAATATTTCTACTTCCATAACTGCGTGTACGAGTCGGTATGGAAGAACAACCTGCGGCGCACGTCCGAGCGCTTCTCCACCCAGGACCTGCTGAACAAATACGGCGCCGATTACAAGGTGGTGTTCGTCGGCGATGCGGCCATGGCGCCCTACGAAATCACCCAGGCCGGCGGCAGCGTCGAGCACTGGAACGAGGAGCCGGGCTACGTCTGGATCAAACGCTTTATGGAAAAGTACAAGAAACTCATCTGGATCAACCCCTACCCCAAGGACACCTGGGGCTACACCGCCTCGACCAACATCATGCGCGAACTGCTGGAAGATCAGATGTACCCGCTGACGTTGCAGGGGCTGGAAGACGGTATGAAGTTCCTGTCCAAATAAAGACCTGCCCCGGACACACCGGGGGCAGGCTTATGTAGCAGTCTTTACTTCTTGCCGGTCAGGCGTTTGGCCAACCAACCGAACAGCAGCACCGGCACCAGCCAGAACTTCTTCAGCAGCAGCAAGATGGTGGCGAACAGGCCGGCCTTGGCGGCCAATTTGCCGGCGATCAGCGCACCGATGCCGTAGGCAGCCACTTGGTCGATATCCGGATTGAAGTCGGCATAACGGTTGCCGTCGTTGAACTCGGTCATCGCCAGCACCGCCGGCACGTTGGCCTGGATCTCCGGCAGTTGGTCCATATTGGCGATGAAGTTCAATACCAGCACGCCTTTGCGGCCCAGCACACGGATGTTGTAGTTCAGGGTATTGATATCGCTGTCGCCGAAACGCAGCTCCTTGGCCCAATGCAATTTCTTGCCCTGCGCGTCGTAGTGCGGTTGGGCGGCCCAGCCCAGCAACTCGATCGGCTCGTAGCCATTCTCGGCGCGCCAGGCATTGCTCTCGACCGTCTCTTGCTGCAGTTGTTCGAGCAGTTCGGCGTCATCGATATCGGCGGCGTCTTCGTCGGAG